>PNJM01000227.1 GCA_013821865.1 Rhodocyclaceae bacterium | reverse complement strand
TCGGGCAGGCGCCGGGGAAGCGTTCCTCGCGCCCGCAATGGTGGCAGCGCAGGCAGCGGTCGGCCAGGTGCACCACCATGTTCGCCGCGCAACCGGGGCAACGGCTGACCCAGCCGCAAGCCGGGCAGGCCAGCACCGGCGCGTAGCCGCGGCGATTGAGAAAGACCAGGCTCTGCTCGCCGCGCTCGAGCCGCAGGGCAAGGGCGCGCAGCAAGTGCTCGCTCATGCCGTCCTGCAATTTTTCGCGGCTCGTGTTGACGCATCGCACGCTCGGCAGCGCATCCGCCACGGCGCGATGCGACAGCCCCAGCATGCGGTAGCGGCCGGCCTGCGCCGCCGCCCAGCTCTCCAGCGAGGGCGTGGCGGAGCCGAGCACGATCGGCACCCCGCGCTGCTTGGCACGCCAGACGGCGGTGTCGCGCGCAGAGTAGCGCATGCCGTCCTGCTGCTTGAACGAGGCATCATGTTCCTCGTCCACCACGATCAGGCCGAGGCGCGGCAGCGGCGTAAACACGGACAGCCTGGTGCCGAGCACGATGTCGGCCTCGCCCTGCATGGCCTGGAGAAAGCCGCGCGCCCGCACGCCGTCGGCAAGGCCGCTGTGCAGGCTCACCAGTCGCGCTCCGGGAAAGCGACCGCTCACACGCGCTTCAAGCTGCGGCGTCAGTGCGATCTCGGGAACCAGCAGCAGCACCTGTTCGCCACGCGCCAGCACGCGCTCGATCAGCCGCAGATAGACCTCTGTCTTGCCGCTGCCGGTGACGCCGTGCAGCAGATAAGAGGCAAAGTGGCCGAAGGATTCCGTCACCGCATCCAGCGCGGCCCGCTGCTCGGCATGCAGCAGCGGGCCCGGCGCGGCGCGCAAGTCGCGTACCGCATCCGCCACGACGGCGAGCCAGCCTTTCGCCAGCAGATCGGGCAGCAGCTTCGCCGCTCCCGCGGAAACCGCGCGCAACTCGCTGCGGCGCAGCGTGCCGGAACGGGCGAGCGCCTCCAGCACGCGCAAGGCGATGCTGCGCCGCGGCAGATCCGCCTGTGCCGCCTTGCCCGCACCAGTCAGGCAATACGCTTCGTCCCCGGACAGGCGCGGCAGCGCGCCGCGCCGCCGCAGCGCGGGCGGCAGGGCGAAGGCGATGACTTCGCCGATGGGGTGCTGGTAGTAGCGGCTGCAGAAATCAGTGAGCGCCAACCAGTCGGTTGGCAACGGTGGCATGTCGCGCAGGATGGCGATCGCCGGCTTGAGTTTTTCCGCCGGCATCTCGCTCGCCCCGGCCAGTGCGAGAATGACGCCGATCTTCTCGCCGCGCCCGAATGGAACGCACACGCGGCGCCCGATGTCTTCCGCGCTCGCCTCCGCCGCGAGGTAGTCGAAACTCCGCGGCAGAGGCACATCGAGTGCAATGCGAACGATCGGCATCGCCGTCTTCATTGCAAAAAAAGATTTCGTGCGCAGATCATGCTGTTGGGTTTCTCTTCTTCGCGAGAAGTATTGAAATCCCTGCTAACTCCCTGCAACGAAAGCGCAATCTTCTTTTCCACAAAATCTGTGGATAACTTTGTGGGCAATCTGTCTCAATTGGCCTTAAACCCGCTCCAGCAAAGGCCTTTTGTTACTTTGCACACAAAATGATCAGAAAAATGTTATTAAAAAACAAGGCGTTGAAAACAATGCTGGGGGCGCCCTGAAAAAACCGTGATTTTTCGCGCTGGAGCAGGGGTTTGTGCATAAGTCAACCCCCTGCCCCCTTGGGAACGCCGCTTTTTTAGCGGCTTGCGGAGGCGATCCTCCGCCGCAACGACCACCGCCCGGCGCTTCGCGAAGAGTACCCTCAGGCGGCCGTCTGGCGCAGTTTCCGGCTGTGCTCGTGCACCGCGTTGACCAGCGAGGTGACGTTGGCTGGCGGAGTGAACTGTGAAATGCCGTGGCCCAGGTTGAAGACATGTCCGCTGCCCGGACCGTAGGCCTCGACGATGCGCGTCGCCTCGTCGGCGACATTCTCCGGCGAAGCGAACAGGGCCATCGGATCCATGTTGCCTTGCAGCGCAACCTTGTTGCCGACGCGGCTGCGCGCTTCGGCAATATCCACGGTCCAATCGAGGCCGACGGCGTCGCAACCGATGGCGGCGATCTGCTCCAGCCATTGCCCGCCGCCCTTGGTAAACACGATGCTTGGCACGCGGGCGCCGGCATGCTCGCGCTTCAGGCCGGCGACGATGCGCTCCATGTAGGCAAGCGAGAACTCGCGGTAGGCGCGGTGGGACAGCACGCCGCCCCAGCTGTCGAAAATCATCACGGCCTGGGCGCCCGACTCGATCTGGGCGTTGAGGTAGTCGGTGACGGCGCGGGTGTTCACTTCCAGGATATGGTGCAGCAGGTCCGGCCGGTCGTAGAGCATGGTCTTGATGGTGCGGTAGTCGTCCGACGCGCCGCCCTCGATCATGTAGCAGGCCAGGGTGAACGGGCTGCCGGAAAAGCCAATGAGCGGCACCGCGTTGTCCAGCGCGCGGCGGATCTCGGCCACCGCATCCAGGACATAGCGCAGGTGGCCGTAGGGATCGGGCGCCTCCAGATCGCGGATCGCCCACTCCTCGCGCAGCGGCCGCTCGAACTTCGGCCCTTCCCCTTCCGCGAAATACAGGCCGAGTCCCATGGCATCGGGCACGGTGAGGATGTCGGAAAACAGGATCGCGGCGTCCAGTTCGTAGCGCGCCAGCGGCTGCAGCGTCACTTCGCAGGCGAGATGAGGGTTCCTGCACAGATCCATGAAGCTGCCGGCGCGGCGGCGCGTCTCGCAGTATTCGGGCAGGTAGCGGCCGGCCTGGCGCATCAGCCAGACGGGCGTGTACTCGGTCGGCTGGCGCAACAAGGCGCGCAGGAAAGTGTCGTTGCGGGGCTTTGTCATGGACGAAGTTTACCAGCAGTCGGCGCGGGACCGGGCTACTTGCGCCAAAAAGCCGGGGTTAGTACCACGAGGAGGGTGAAAATCTCCAGCCGGCCGAGCAGCATGGCGAAAGTGCACACCCAGGTCTGGAAATCCGTCAACACGGCGAAGGTGGTGGCCGGGCCGACCTGATTCAGGCCCGGGCCGGTGTTGTTGATGCAGGCCACCACCGCCGAGAAGGCCGTCACGATATCCAGCCCGCTCGCCGCCATGACCAGGGTCATGGAGACGATGCTCACCATGTACATGAAGCCGAAGGCCAGCACGGCGAAGATAATCTTGTTCTCCACCACTTCCGCGCCGAGCTTGGTCTGGTGCACCGCGTTGGGATGCATGGCGCGCAGCAATTCGCGGAACACCTGCTTGTAGAGCAGGATGGCGCGTACCATCTTGATGCCGCCGCCGGTGGAGCCGGAGCAGGTGGCGAAGCTGGAGAGGAAGAGCATCCACAGCGGCGCGAAGATCGGCCACAGGTTGTAGTCGGTGCTGGCGTAGCCGGTGGTGGTGGCGATCGACACCACGTTAAAGGCGGAAAAGCGCAGCGCCGTCCAGAAGTCGGGGTAAACATTCATGCCCCACAGATAGAAGGCGATGCCCAGCACGCTGGCGTACATCACGACGAGGTACCACTTCACTTCCGGGTCGAAGCGATAGGGCGCCAGGCCGCGGCTGCGCAGGGCGAGGAAGTGCGTGGCGAAGTTCATGCCGGCCAGCGTCATGAAGAAGATCGTCACCGCCTCGATCGGCACGGAATTGAAAAAACCGAAGCTGGCGTCGTGGCTGGAGAAGCCGCCCAGGCCCATGATGGTGAAGGTGTGGATAATCGCGTCGCCCCAGCTCATGCCGGCCCAGGCCAGCGCGAAAAAGCAGGCGGCGGTGATGTAGAAATACACCAGCCACAGGCCCTTGGCGGTCTCCGCCATGCGCGGCGTCAGCTTGGCCTCTTTCATCGGTCCCG
>PNJM01000226.1 GCA_013821865.1 Rhodocyclaceae bacterium | reverse complement strand
CGAGCACGAAGCCGTTGAGTTGCCAACCGCGGCCGAGCTCGAATTGGGCGCCTACGCCATAGTTGCCATGGTTGCCGCTGCGGAACGGCGCCGCGACATCGGGCGTGAGGGTCACGTAGGATGCGCCGAGATTGAATTGCGCGTTGCCGCTCAGCGGCAGGCGGTAGTCCAGCTGGTAATGGGTGGTGTCGTCCTTGCTCACGGTTTCGCCGCCCGTGCCGACCGTCTCGCGCAAGGCGCCGGCGAAAGCGCGCAGCGTGCCCGCACCCACGGGGGCGAGCACGGAGACCGCGAGCGGGTTGTAGTTCCAGTCGCGGGAAAACTGCGTGTCACCGAAGTAGTCGGAGAGCGGCACGATGCCGGCCTGGAGGTTGACGCCGCCCACGGTGGTGTAATCGAGCACCGCATGCCGGACGTTGAAGTTAGCGTCGCCGCCGCGGGCGCGGTCGCTGTACGCGGTGGTGGTCACGTTGTCCGTGGTGTGTCCCAACTCCATTTGCAGATGGGTCTTGAAGCGCTCGTCGAACTTGATGTCGATGTTCTGGCGAATCCGCGTGCGTGCGGCGGTCTGCTTGCCCTCGCCGGCCACATCGTTGTCCGCGGAATAGGTGTTGATGCGGTATTGTCCGCCAAAGCTTACCTCCGGCCCGCTTCTGGCCGGTTGCGGCGCGGCGGCCGGCTGGGTCTTCATCTGCGCCTTCAGCGCGTCGATCTCGCGCTGGAGCGATTCCAGTTTCTGCTGCACATCCATATCAGCGGCGAGCAGGGATGGCGCCGCGAACGCCGCGATCAGGCCGAGGGCGATGGCGGTTCTCGGGTGCCGGCCTTGGCGGACGCGCCGGCCGTCGAAAGGGTTGGGTTTTTCGTCCCCTCTACAGCTATCTTGATTGGTGCGCATGCCATGCCTCCTTGTTTCGATAAGATTTTTTGAAATGCCGATGAGCACATTGAACCGCTCGTTCACGTTCACGCCGGCGCGCCATACAGCGCGCCGAACGCATCCCTCGCCAGCCCGCGATTCTTGCGGCAGAGCGGACACAGCGCCGCGTCCGACCCATCCGCAAATGTGTCGCCGCAATGCTCGCACTCGCGTGAAACCCAACGCCTCAACTCGACCAGGCCCGCCGGCAATGTCTTCGCCGCCTCGATCCGCAGCGCCCGCTCCGGGCAGGCCCGCGCGCAGCAGCCGCAGCCAATGCAGGCGGCCGCATCGAATACCAAGGCGCGGCCGCCGTCCGCCGCGTCCTTCGACGACAGCGCCCCCGTCGGACAGACCCTCGCGCAGACGCCGTGGCCTGCGCAGACATCGTCCAGGATCGCCGCCGGGAACAGGGCGACGGGCAGCGGCCGGCCGGCCTGCCGCGCCGCCACGGCGACGCCTTCGAGCAGGCGCGCCCGCTCCGCCGAGGCCCCGGAACGATAGCCGGCAAAAGCGGAACGCGGTGGCTTTGCTGCCTGTGCCACATCCGCCGCCTGCGCGACAGCCGCCCGGAAGAAATTCCGCCTCGATACCTTGCGCTGCAAAGCGGCATCGGGAATTGCGGCAGGCATCCTCGATGCGGGCAGAGGCTCGCGCACCAGCCGCGGCAGCCGGTCCCTGGCAACGCCGACGGCGATGAGCCACTCCTGCGCCTTGCCGAGTGCGCGCATCGCGGCATGCTGCCCGCCGCCACCGGCACTGCAATGCCGGCACCAGCCGCGATCCATCAGGAACAGGCCGCGCGAACCCGCCGCGTTCCACAACTCCAGCAAGCGGCCCGCGCTCAGCCCGCCCAGGCAGGGCACGCGCAACTCGCCCGTAACGGCGCGTGCCGGGGCTTTCCAGCAATCGACGCGAAGCGGCTCAACGGCATCAGCGGGCGCGTCCCATGAGGCATCGAAACCCTCCACTCGCAGCGCCTCGGTCGGACAAGCCGACACGCAGCGGCCGCAGCCGAGGCAGCCGTCCTTCAGCCTGACTTCGTCGACATCGACCGCCAGCACGCCGGCCGGGCAGACCGCCGCGCACGCGCGGCAGCTGCCGTAAGGTCCGCGCAGCGTCCGGCATGCCGCGTCGTCGAACCGCAGCGGCGCCGTGGGATGCAAGGGTTGATAGGTTTGATTCATGCGTTTTCCGAAATCGTGGAGAACGATATTCACGATTCGTGCCACTTCGCAAAGTCCATATTCTTCAAAGGGTATTGCGCCGCGCAATAAACCGGCCGTTACCGTTTGGTGGCAGTCCCGCGGCGGCCCTTGTTACCGTTCGGTAATACCCCGAACTTTCTGCGAAAGCGAGTTGCGAATCAGTCGTGCGCAATGCCGGGACGCAGGCTAGAATCCCTGCAAGATCACAGGCGAACACCCAAGATGGATCACGCGCGACGTACGCTGATAGCGGCTCTGGCGGCCGGTACTTTGCTGGGCGTTACTGGCGCGTCGCAGGGGCGCGGGCGCGAAATGCCGCCGGTGCGCATCGGCCTCACGCCCGTGTTTCTCAACGACCAGATGGGATTTCTGCTGGCCTGGAAGGAGTATCTGGAAGCCAAGCTGCAAAGGCCGGTCGAATTCGTCCAGCGGCAGACCTACAAGGAAATCACGGACCTGCTGCTCGGCGGACGGCTCGATTTCGCCTGGATCTGCGGCTACCCCTACGTGAGGAATCGCGCGAAGCTCAGGCTGGTTGCCGTGCCGGTGTTCAACGGCAAGCCGCTCTACCAGTCCTACCTGATCGTCCCGGCCGATGACAGGAATACGATGTCACTCGATGCGCTGCGCGGCAAGGTCTTCGCCTTTTCCGATCCCGATTCGAATTCGGGGCACCTCTACATCCAGTACCTGCTGCGCAAGATGGGGGAAACACCCGCAACGTTCTTTTCACGCACCTTTTTCACTTCGTCGCATCGCAAGGTGGTGGAATCCGTCGCCGCCGGCGTGGCCCACGGCGGCGCGGTAGACGGCTATGTTTGGGAAACCCTGCTCGGCCTGCAGCCCGATCTGACCAACGCTACGCGGGTGGCCGCCCGCTCGCCCTATTTCGGCCACACCCCTTTCGTCGCCCGGCATGACATCCCGGCAAGCGAATTCGCCGCAATGCAGGCGGTGCTGATTCAAATGGAAGACGGCGTCCAGGGTCAATCCCTGCTGCGCCGCCTCAACCTGGACGGCTTCATTCCGGGCGAACCGAAACTGTTCGACGGCATCGCCCAGATGATGCGCGCCGTGCACGGTGGGTAAGGGCTTGCCAAGGGATAAGTTATCCATGCGCCTGCGCGACCTCAGCTTCAAGTACAAGATCCCGCTGCGCGGCAGCGTGCTCATCATCGCCACGGCCTTCGCCGTTTCCGTCTCGCTGATCGCGCGGGAATACGACGACTTCAAGCGCGACCTCACCGACAACGCCGAGGGCATTGGCCGCGTCCTGGCCACCACCTTGGCCACCCCGATGTTGCACGACGATCTGTGGCGCGTGTACGAGATCATCAACTCGCCCTTCCAGTCGAAGCTGCGGCCGGACTCACCGCTTTCGGCCGACCTCCTGGTCATCGTAGACCCGCGCCTGCGGGTCTACGTTTCGACACAGCCGAAGCGCTTCCCGATGCTGGCCGAGGCGGCGCAGGTGGTGCCGGATTTCCGCGAGCTGATCGATGCGTTGAGACAGGCGCGCGACGATGCGCCGAAAGTTTTCGACTTGAAGAAGTCCAGCCACATCTACATGGTCACGCCCATCCTGGCCGATGGCGTACTGCTCGGCACGCTCGTGATGGGCTACCCGCGCGACATCTTCCTGCCGCGCCTGTTTGCCATCATCCAGCGCGCCGGCGTCGTCACTTTCGTGGTCCTGCTGCTGGTGATCGCCGCCAGCTGGTACTGGGCGCAGCGATTCGCCGAGCCGCTCGTCAGGCTGGCGGACTGCATGGG
>PNJM01000225.1 GCA_013821865.1 Rhodocyclaceae bacterium | reverse complement strand
GTGCGGCTACTGCAAACCCTCTGACTCGCCGCCGGAGTCCGTGCCTGTGTGCGCTGCCGCGCAAGCCCTTGCCTGGACGCCCGAAGCCGCGGCCCTCCTGGAGCGTATTCCCGGCTTCGTGCGCGCCCGCGTCAAGGAGCGCATGGAGGAGCGCGCGCTCCGGGACGGTCTCGGAACGATCACGCTGGAGCTGATGCGCGAGCACCAACCGAAGATGCCTTCCATCGCGAGACCTGCTTCATGAAAGCGGCGCCGCTCGACAGCGGCTCCCCCCGAGCATGGAAATGGCGCAGATGGCCGCGCACACTGAGATTTTTAGCACGCCCTGCTTTTCCAAATCAGCGGCCTGTGCTCGCAGATCAACGCCAATGTGGATCGCCTCGCACAGTCGGTGCACGGCGACGTGGCCGCTCGAGGCAAGGAGAATGGTGGGAGGCCGACCTGGCCCAGCAGGGTGAACTCATACTCCTGGAAGGGCGCTTCCCAGAAGCCGTGGCCCGACGGATCTGTCAAAACGGCGCAGCTGCAGGAACAGCAACAGCAACAGCAACAGCAACAGCAGAAAACCGATCTGCACCGCAGCCGCCGGCAACCAGCCGAATGCCTCGCCCCCCGCCAGAACCGGGGCGAAGAGGCCGGTCGCCACCGCCAGCGTGGCGACCGCCGTCGCCGCAAGAACCCACGACTGCCTGTTCGCCGGCGCGGCAGGCAGCGATCCGGCAAGTTTACTTCCCGGTTGCATCGCTCACGATTTTCTCGAAGATCGGGTCCAGTTCCTTCGCCATGGCGTCGAGTGTCGGATTCGCATAGGGCGCGAACACCGCGCCCGGCGTGCGATAGCTCAGGCTCGCCGTGCCGTCCGCATTCTCGGTGACATACAGGCGCAGCGGCGCCTCGATGCCCGCCGGCACGCTGGCGGCGAGCATGCGTACGGCGTAGTCGTTGCGGAACACCATGTAGACCGCGTTGCCCGGGATCTTGACGCCTCGCGCCGCCGCGCCGCGGCTGGCGCTCGCCTGGGCCACCAGCCCCATGCCGTTGGCCTCGACGGCCTTCTCCACCCGTTGCGCCAGCACCGCGAAGGTATGCGGCGTCTTGACCACCCGTGTCCCGGGATAGGGCGCCGGATTGTCTGCGTGGGCGGCGGTGGCGGCCAGGAGGATGACGAGCACGGCGAGACAACGGCGAGAACGGTCCATGAGTTCGGTATGCATGAGAACCTCCTAGGGTTGGGGTGGATCAGGCGCTGGTCTGCGCCAGGGCACGGCGCACGGCGTCGATCTGCGCTTCGACCGAGATGGGCAGCCAGCTGGTGATCTCCAGCTCGCGGTCCTCGAACACGTCGCACTGCGGATGGGACAAGGCGCCGGCACCCTGCGGCCAGGGCTCGGTGCCGGCATGCCGGCGGCTCGCAGAAAGGTGTGGAAATGGCCGTGCTCCGCCATCGGGCCCCGGTGGGCATGGTAGTAGTACTGGGAGTGGGTCTCGCCGTCGAAGACGTCATCGGCCGGGTAATGCTCGTTTTCGTAGAAGGTGCCCTGGCCGCGCAGGATCTCGCCCACGATGTTCAGTCCGGCCTTGTCCAGGACGCGGTAGCACTTCCGGATCTCCTCGCCGGCCGCGCGCATGCGCTCCAGGCCCTCACGGGGGAGTGCCCCAGGTCGCACGTTCCGTCCGTCGCCACCGCTTGCCGGCTGTTCATCGGGCTTCAAGCGCCTTGCGCTCCTCGTAGAAGGCGAAGTGGCTGGCGCGCGAGCGCCTCAGGGCCTCGCGGATCATTTTGGTGCCCCGTCCGGCGCCGCCCGCCAGGAGCGATTCGTACAGTTCAGTGTAGAACCGGTCCGGCTCGACGCGCAGGCGATAGACCAGCCGCACGGCGCCCGGTGCCGGCGGACGCCGATACTCGAGCACGGCTTCCGCGCCGGGCGCGAGTCGCGTGTCGGCGATCTCCCGCGACAGGTCGAGGGCGACCTGGCGCTGGATCACGTGCTGCGCCAGCGTGCCGTCGATCATGCTGCCCGCCGCGCTCTCCTGGAAAATCTCCGCCACCACCCGCGGCGTGACATAGGTCGGGAAGTAGTGGCCGGTGCCCGTGTTGCGGATGCGCAGCGCCGCGCGAATCGTGCCTTGTTCCGCGCGGGGTGGCGCCGCCTCGACGGATACGGCGGCGCGCATCATCCCGGGGTCATGCACGCCGCGCCACAGGTGGCGCCGCTCCGGCATGTGGCAGGACTGGCAGGTCTTGCCCTCGGCGGCGTAGGCGCTGGCCTTCCACTCCTCCAGGGTGTTCTCCAGCAGCTTGCCGTTGAGGGCGAAGCCGTCCGGCTCGAACTGGTGGCAGGCGGCGCAGAAGCGCGCGTCCTCGAACGCGCTCGCCGCCGTCCAGCCGCCGTGGGGCAGCGACTGACTTTCCTCCGGCCGCGGCGCGCTGCCGTCGCGCCGCGCCGGACCGAAGTGCTCGCGGCCGCGCACGTGGCAGGCGGCACAGACGAGCCCCTGCTCGTGCAGGCGCGCACCCTTGCCGCCGCGCGCGGGACTTGCGATGGCCTGCGCCAGACCGTCCGCCTGCTCGGCCAGTGGCGCATGGCAGCGGATGCAGTCCTGCTGCTCATCCCGGGCTTCCGGCGCCATATCGACGAGCTGGCCGAGGAGGCCCGGCCCCATGGCGGCGGCATGCAGCGTCGTCTGCCAGTCCTTGTATTGCTCGACGTGGCAGGTGCCGCAGGCGGCCGGGTCGAGCGCCGCCTCCACCGGGCTGAAGCGCTCCGGCGCCGGGCCTTGCGGGGCGAGGGGCCGTGCCCAGTGTTTTTCAAGAAATGCGGCGGCGGCGTCCGTCTGCGTGACCGACTGGGCAGGGACAGGCGTGCGCTGCTCGCCGCAGCCGGCGAGCAGGCCGAAAAGAAGGGCGGGGAGCAGGGCGAACCCGCTTCCCCGCCAGCCCCACCCGTTCAGAGACCGGTCCTCCGCATCACTTCTTCGCGGCGCAAGGATTCTTGGCCGCGCAGGGGTTCATCATCTTGGCATCCTTCATCTCACCCTTCTTCTTGGCCGCCTTCTTCGGGGCGCAGGGATTGGCGGCCTTGGCCGCACAAGGGTTCTTCGCCGCACAGGGGTTCTTGGGCGCGCAGGGATTGCCTGCGTGGGCCATCGGCACTGCCAGCGCCAGGGCCGCCGCACCGAGTACCAGACGCACTTTCTGCATATTCACGTTCATGGGATTTCCTCCAATAGAGTTTAGTGGCTTACATCACACCTCGGATAGCGAGGCCATCGGGATCATTGGCTCCGCTATTTCTTGCCTGCGCACGGGTTCCGGGCGGCACAGGGATTCTTCGCCTTGGGCGCACAGGGGTTGCAGGGATTGGCAGCCGCCGCCGGCATGGCCAGGGCGAGCAGCGCGGCGCCCGCTAGGGCGGCCGCAAGGGGTTTGGCGTTTCGATTCATGTCACCTCCGCTTTCTTGTACTTGGTTGAGAGCAGGCTGGGGAAACTGGGCGACGCGGTGCGGCGGCCGAAATCCCCGTCCTGCCCGCATAGACCGATGAAACCACCCATTTCTTACAGCGGCGCGAAAACTATTCGCGGCACGATCAGTTCTCCTGCGCCGACAAGCACTTGGCCTCCGGCGAGGCCGCTTCGGCCTTCCCGTCCTGTTGCCATTTCAGCTTCCGGTAATCGAACCCGCCTTCCAGCGTCGGCTTGACCACGGCAAAGTAGGGCGACAGGTCGAAGTCGCGCGGCGTGAACTGGCTGTAGTGGCGCACCACCAGGACCTCATCCTCGGCCATCGGGCGAATGCGGAAGACTGAAATCTACGTTCTTGTGTAGCCGGCCTCCCGCTGGCTGCGCAGCGCGAGCACGAAAACCGTGTCGATCTCCGCGACGTAGCGGTACAAGGCGACATAGCCGCGGGAGCGG
>PNJM01000224.1 GCA_013821865.1 Rhodocyclaceae bacterium | reverse complement strand
CGCTATGGCAAGCCGCTCATCTCGCGGCTGCTCACGGTCAATGGCGGCTGCGTGCGCGAGCCGGGCAACGTGGAAGAGCCGGTGGGAACCCTCGCCGAAGAGGTGATCGCCTTCTGCGGCGGTCTCGCGCAAGCGCCCGCACGGCTGCTCCTCGGCGGGCCCATGATGGGCCTGCAACTGCCCTCGGCGCGGGTGCCCGTGATCAAGGGCACGAGCGGCATCCTCGCCCTCACCGCCGGCGAGGTGGCCGAGCGGGAGCCGGGCCCGTGCATCCGCTGTTCGAGCTGCGTGCAGGCCTGCCCGGTGGGCCTGCTGCCCCTGGAGATGTCGCGCCACATCGGCGCGGGGGATCTTGCCGGCGCGGTGAAGCTGGGCCTCAAGGACTGCATCGCCTGCGGCTGCTGCGCCTATGTCTGCCCCTCGCGCATCCCCCTGGTGCAGTACTTCAACCATGCCAAGGGCGAGCTCGCGGCGCAGCGCCTCATGGGCGTGAAGAGCGCACTGGGCGACGGCTCGGCGCTGCTCACCGGCTGGCTGCTCGCCCTCTCGCTGCCGCCCTGGGCGCCCTGGTGGATCGGGGTGCTGGGTGGCTTCATCGCCATCATCGTCGGCAAACAGGTCTTCGGCGGGCTGGGCCAGAACCTGTTCAACCCCGCGATGGTGGCGCGCGTGGCGCTCCTCGTGTCCTTCCCGGTGGCCATGACCCAGTGGCTGGCACCGGTGCCGCTCTTCTCCCAGCACGCGCCGGGCTTCGTGGACGGCCTGCGCATCACGCTGGCCGCGCCGGCTCTGCCCGACGCGGTCACCTCCGCCTCGCTGCTGGGGTATGCCAAGACGGAGCTCTCGCGCGGCGTCGATCTCCTGCATGCCCTGGGCCAGCCGGCCGGTGCGCTCTTCGCCTGGACGGGCACCCGCGCCGGCAGCCTGGGCGAGACCGCCGCCTTCCTGCTGCTGGCGGGCGGGCTGTATCTCATTGTCGCGCGCGTCATCAGCTGGCATATCCCGGCCGCAGTCCTCGCCGGCCTCGCGCTGCCCGCAGCCATCGGCCCCGGACTGGACCCGCTGCATTACCTGTCGGTGCCGGCCCACCTGCTCTCGGGCGCCGCGGTGCTGGGCGCCTTCTTCATCGCCACCGACTATGTCACCTCGCCCAACACCGCCGCGGGCCAACTGATCTTCGGCTTCGGCATCGGCCTGCTCACCTGGCTCATCCGCAGCTGGGGCGGCTACCCGGAAGGCATGGCCTTCGCCGTGCTGCTGATGAACGCGCTGACACCGGTGATCGACCGCTACTGCCGGCCGCGCATCCTCGGGCGGCGGCGCGACGGCAGGGTGCTGCAGGAGGCGCAATGAACCTGGATGGGCTGCGCGAAAAACTGCCCTACCAGCCCACGCTGCTGGGCGCGGTGGCCCTCATGGCCGGCGCGGCGCTGGCCTTCGCCAACAGCGCCACCCGCGGGCACATCGCCGCCGCCGAGGCGCGCGACATGCAGGCCACCCTCGCCCAGGTGCTGCCCCGGGGCTTCGCCGACAACGATCTCCTCGCCGACGTGATCCAGGTGGACACCCTGAAGGTGCACCTGGCGAAGAAGGACGGACAGGTCGCGGGCGCCGTGTTCCAGCGCGTGGGGCGCGGCTACGGCGGCGACATCGAGGTGCTGATGGCCGTGGATGCCTGCGGCACGGTGCTGGGCGTGCGCGTCCTCAAGCACCGGGAGACGCCCGGCCTGGGCGACAAGATCGAGGCCGCCAAGTCGCCGTGGATCGAGGGCTTCGCCGGCAAGGACCTCGCCCAGGTGCGCATCCCCGTCTTCGTCGTGCTCATCGCCGGCCTGGTGACGGTGGTGGACATGGCCCTCAACGCCTGGCTGCACGATCTCTACAAGGTGCTGGGCCTGTTCATCGCGCTCATCGTGGTTAACTGCGCCATCCTCGGCCGGGCCGAAGCCTACGCCGTCAAGAACGGCGTTCTCGCTTCCGCGGTGGACGGGCTAGCCATGGGCCTCGGCTTCACCTTCGCCCTCACCGTGATCGGCCTCATCCGCGAACTGCTGGGCTTCCTGCTGGCGGGCAAGCGGGTGTGGGAGGCGCGGCCCACGAAAGCATCCGAAACTGAAGAGGCCGATCCCACGACTGCCTGAACCGGCTTCTTGCCGTTCGCCCTGAGCCCGTCGAAGGGCAGCGGCTGTTCATGCTTCGACAAGCCTGTCCTGAGCGCCGTCGAAGGGCTCAGCACGAACGGCCAGTGTCACGAGGAGGAAAGCAATGCAAGTCAGCGTCGCCTATTCCGAACCTGGCCGGCAGGCCTGGGTGAATGTGGAGGTGCCCGAGGGCGCCACGGTGCAGCAGGCCATCGAGGGCCTCGGGCCTCCTCGCGCGCTTCCCCCACATCGACCTCGCCGCCCAGAAGGTGGGCGTGTTCAGCAAGGCGGCGAAGCTCGACACCGCGCTGCGCCCCGGTGACCGGGTGGAAATCTACCGGCCCATCATCGCCGATCCGCAGACCGTGCCGCGGCGGCGGCTGGCCGGCGGCGGCGAGGACGACGAGGAGTAAAATGGGCGGGCGCCACGAACCGGAGCGCCCCATGCCCCTCGCCATCCCTCCCGAGCTGATCGCACGCCTCGCCGGCGCGCAGCGCATCGCCGTGCTCACCGGCGCCGGCATCTCCGCCGAATCCGGCATCCCCACCTTCCGCGACGCCCTCACCGGCCTGTGGGCCCGCTACGATCCGCTGCAGCTCGCCACGCCCGAGGGCTTCGCCCGCGACCCCGCCCTGGTCTGGGACTGGTACGCCGAACGGCGCCGGCGCATCGCCCAAGTGCAGCCCAACCTGGGCCACCTGGCGCTCGCGCAGATGGAGCAGCGCTACCCGCACTTCACCCTGGTGACGCAGAACGTGGACGGCCTGCACCAGCGCGCCGGCTCCCGCACCGTGATCGAACTGCACGGCAACATCGGCCGCGTGAAATGCTCACGCGAGCTCACCGTCGTCGCCGCCTACGCCGAAGGCGAGTCGCCGCCCCGCTGCCCCTGCGGCGCCTGGCTGCGCCCGGACGTGGTGTGGTTTGGCGAGCTGCTCCCCGAGCAAGCCATGGAGCAGGCCGAGGCGGCGGCGCGCAACTGCGAAGTGTTCTTCACCATCGGAACCTCAGCCGAGGTGTACCCGGCCGCCGAACTCCCCATGACCGCCCGCGCTGCCGGCGCCGCGGTGGTCGAGATCAATCCCGACAAGACGCCCCTCACGCGCCACGCCCACTTCGTCCTGCACGGGCCGGCGGGGGTGGTGCTGCCGCAACTCCTTGCGCGGATGCCGGCGGCGGCCTGAGGGTGCCCGCCCGACCGAAAAGTCAGTCGCCGCGGTGCGAGCTACTTCTTGCGCGTCTTGGGCGGCGGGTAGCGCTTGGTATCGGTGAGCAGCGGACAGCCTGCTTCGCGGGCGGCTCGCACGAGGTCGCCATCGAGGGTTGCCAGGGGCAGCTTGCGGCGCAGCGCAAGTTCCAGATAGGCCGCGTCGTAGGCGGTGAGGCCGTGGTGATCCGCCAGGGCGCTGATGTGCGCAAGGGAAACCAGGTGCACATCGATTCCGATGGGCAGGCTACCCGCCTGCTCGATGACCGCTTTCCGCCAGTCCTCGGAGATGCGCCCGCGGCGCTGGGCCGTGAGCAGCGCATTGGCGAACTCCAGCCGCCACAGCGCCGGGACCCATGTCTCGGCCACCGGGAGCAGTTCGAGCAGGCTTTCTGTGAACGCCGTCTTTTCGTCCTCCAGAAACCAAGGGAGGGTGACCGAGCAATCGACGACGACGCCGGCGGGGAGCGGAGTGGCCGGCATCAGTATTTCCTGCCGGCGTTCTTCAGTTCCTTGATCGTCGTCCCGGATTTGGCGCCGCGATCTTCGCCCGCGCGGGAACGGCGGACGGCTGCAATCAG
>PNJM01000223.1 GCA_013821865.1 Rhodocyclaceae bacterium | reverse complement strand
CGGGCGCGCTGCCGGCGCAGATCGAGCGTCTGCGCCCGGCGGAAATCCTGCTGCCGGACGGCGCACGCGCGGACATGCCCGACAGCCGCACCGCCTCGATCAAGCGCCTGCCCGACTGGCACTTCGACCGTGAAGGTGCCATGCACCTCCTCACAAGTCATTTCGGCACGCGCGACCTGGCCGGCTTCGGGGCCGAATCGCTCACCGCCTCGCTGTCTGCCGCCGGCGCGCTGGTCCAGTACGCCAAGGCCACGCAGAACCGGGCGCTGGCCCACATCACCGGGCTGACCATCGAGCACGAGGGCGCCTATTTGCGCATGGACGCGGCCACCCGCCGCAACCTGGAGCTGACGGAAACCCTGCGCGGCGAGCCGGCCCCAACCCTGCTCTCGCTGCTCGATACCTGCGCCACCGGCATGGGCTCGCGCTGGCTGCGTCACTGCCTGCACCATCCCCTGGCCGACCGTGTCGCAGCCGCGTCGCGCCATGCGGCGGTAGCCGAATTGGCCGGCGAGAGCGGCGCCGGCCCCCATGCCGCCATCCACAAGCTGCTGCGCGGCTTTGCCGACATCGAGCGCATCACCGCCCGCATCGCCCTGAAGAGTGCGCGGCCGCGCGACCTCTCGGCGCTGCGCGACAGCCTGCGCAGCCTGGACGGCCTGCGCGCAGCACTTGGGGCCGCCGAGTCCGAACTTCTCCGGCAGGCCATGCAGGATATCGCCACGCCGACCGCGTGCCTCGATCTGCTCGTGCGAGCGATCCAGCCCGAGCCGGCCGCCATGCTGCGCGACGGCGGCGTGATCGCCGAGGGCTTCGACGCCGATCTGGACGAACTGCGCGCCATCCAGCGGAACTGCGGCGCCTTCCTCATGGAACTCGAGGCGCGCGAGAGAAGCCGCAGCGGCATCGCCAGCCTCAAGGTCGAGTACAACAAGGTCCACGGCTTCTATATCGAAGTCACCCACGCCAACACCGAAAAGGTGCCGGATGACTACCGCCGCCGGCAAACGCTGAAAAACGCCGAGCGCTACATCACGCCCGAACTGAAGGCCTTCGAGGACAAGGCGCTCTCCGCCCAGGATCGTTCGCTGGCACGCGAGAAGCAGCTCTACGACGAGGTGCTCAACGCGCTCGCGCCGCACATCCCGGAACTGCAGCGCATCGCCCGGGCGTCAGCCCTGCTGGATGGCCTGTGCGCCTTCGCCGATGCCTCGGTGCGCCACAACTACTGCCGGCCGGAATTCTCCGGCGAGGCCGGTATCGAGATCGAGGGCGGGCGCCACCCGGTGGTAGAGCGCCAGGTCGACACCTTCATCGCCAACGACTGCTGCTTTGCCGCCACGCGCCGCATGCTGCTCATCACCGGCCCGAACATGGGCGGCAAGTCGACCTACATGCGCCAGGTGGCGCTGATCGCCCTGCTCGCCCACTGCGGCAGCTTCGTGCCGGCACGGGCCTGCCGGCTCGGCCCGCTGGACGCCATCTTCACGCGCATCGGCGCCTCCGACGACCTCGCCTCGGGGCGCTCGACCTTCATGGTGGAAATGACCGAGGCGGCGGCCATCCTGCACGGCGCCACGGATAAGAGCCTGGTCCTCATGGACGAGGTCGGCCGCGGCACCTCCACCTTCGACGGCATGGCGCTGGCCTTCGCCATCGCGCGCCACCTGCTGGAGAAGAACCGCTGCTGGACGTTGTTCTCGACGCACTACTTCGAGTTGACGCGCCTGGCGCTCGATTACACGGAATGCGCCAACGTGCATCTCGACGCCGTCGAGCACGGCCACACGATCGTTTTCCTGCACGCGGTGGAGGAAGGCCCGGCCAGCCAGAGCTACGGCATCGAGGTGGCGGCGCTGGCCGGCATTCCCGGCCGCGTCGTGCGCGAGGCCAAGCGGCGCCTGCGCCAGCTGGAGAACCGCGAGATCGGCGGCGGCGCGCAGCCCGATCTCTTCGCCGCCGCGCCGGAGCCGTCGGAGGCCGAGCCGCATCCCGCGCTGGATGCGCTGCGCTCGCTCGACCCGGACAGTCTCAGTCCGCGCGAGGCGCTGGACAAGCTCTACGAACTGAAGCGGATCGCCGAATGAAAACGACCCGCCTGCTCGTGCCGGCATTTCTCCGGCCGCTCCCCGCCCGCCGCCGCACCGGAATCAATGATGATGGTGGTCGTCCGGTCCATGCGCATGGCCGTGCGTGACTTCCTCGGAGGTGGCATGGCGCACTTCCGAAATCGTGCAATCGAACACCAGGGCGATGCCGGCAAGCGGGTGATTGCCGTCCACCACGACCTTGTCGCCCTCGATTTCGGTGATGGTGTAGATCATGTCGTCATCGCCGTCCTCGCCGGCGCGCTCGAACTGCATGCCGACCTCGATGCCTTCCGGGAACATCGACAGCGACTCGATGCGCAGGAGAGACTCGTCGTAGTCGCCGAAAGCTTCCTCGGGCTGCAGCTTGACCACCAGCTGCTCGCCGACGCTCTTGCCGTGCAGCGCCTCCTCGATGGGGGCGAAGATGCCGTCATAGCCGCCGTGCAGGTACACGAGCGGACGCCTGCCCTCGTCGATGACGTTGCCGTCGGGATCAGTGACCTTGTAGCTGAGCGTGACGACGCTGTCCTTGGCGATTTGCATTGCGCTTCCTTTCAATCCAGTTTCTTTACCAGTTCAAGAACCTCGGCCGCATGGCCTTTCGGGGTCACGCCATAGAAGGCATGGCGCACGACGCCCTTCTTGTCGATGATGAAGGTCGAACGCACGATGCCCATCTTTTTCGCGCCGTCCTTTTCCTTCATTTGCCAGACGCCGTAACGCTTGCACACCTCGCCTTCGGTGTCCGCCAGCAGGCGCACGGAAAGGCCGTGCTTGTCGCGAAACTCGGCGTGGCGGATGCAATCATCGCGCGAGACGCCCAGGATCACGCAGCCGCGGCGCTCGAATTCGTCTCCGTGGTCGGAAAACTCGATCGCCTCGATGGTGCATCCCGGGGTATCGTCCTTCGGGTAGAAGTAGAGAACCGCGTGTTTCTTGCCGCGCAGCGAGGAAAAGTCGAACGATTCCATGTCCGCATCGGGCAAGGTGAAAACTGGCGCTGATTGTCCTGCTTGCAGCATGCAGCCCCCTGTTGGCGACGACCGAAGGAAGTCCCTGCGGGACAACCGATTCTACCCGGCGCAAGTTTAACACCGCAATGTGCTGTCGATGCAACCAGGACAAGCAGCGTGCTCCGAGCTAAGATTGATCGATGAACGGGCGCTGGGAACATTTCCATCATGAGGCGGATGTCGGCGTGCGCGGGCTGGGCGCCACGCGCGAGGAAGCATTCGCGCAGGGTGCGCTTGCGCTGACCGCGGCCATCACCGATCCGTCCCGTGTATCGGCACACCAGCCTGTCACAATCGAATGCAGCGCACCGGACGATGCACTATTGTTCGCCGACTGGCTCAACGCCCTGATCTACGAAATGGCAATCTGCCACCTGCTGTTCAGCCGCTTCGAAGTGCGCATTGCGGACCATCGGCTCTCCGCCACCGCCTGGGGCGAGCCGGTGGATGTGCGCAGGCACCATCCGGCCGTCGAGGCAAAAGGCGCCACCTACACCGAACTCGACGTACGGCAGCAGCCTGACGGCACCTGGCTGGCGCAGTGCGTGGTCGACGTGTGAGAACATAGCCGATGGATCTGTCCCGCTTCGAATGCCGTTCCGCACATGAATGGCTCGTTCCGCCACGCGGCCGCATGCGCGTGCCGGCCGTCATCTATGCCTCGCGCGAGTTGATGGAGGCGATGGACGAGAAGGTGTTCGAGCAGGTAACCAACGTCGCCACCCTGCCCGGCATCGTGCAAGCCGCCTATGCCATGCCCGACGCGCACTGGGGCTACGGCTTTCCCATCGGCGGCGTCGCCGCCTTCGATTCCGACGAGGGCGGCATCGTCTCCGCCGGCGGCGTCGGCTTCGACATCTCCTGCGGCGTGCGCACGCTGCACACCG
>PNJM01000222.1 GCA_013821865.1 Rhodocyclaceae bacterium | reverse complement strand
TTCGCCGCAGCTGTAGCCGCCCAGCACCTGCAGAAGCAGCGGCTCGCGGTAGGCGGCCGGCAGGGTTTCGACGAACTGCTCCAGTTCGAGATGAGCGCCGGGCTGCGGGCCGGAGGCGGGGATATCCAGTTCCTGCGGATCGTCGTCGCTGATATCGAGCCGCTTGCGTTCGTAGAGGCGCGCGCGTTCGTTCCGCAGGATGCTGATGAGCCACGACTTGACGGCGCCGAGGTCTTCGAGGCTGTCCCAGCTTTTCCAGGCGCGGGCGAAGGTTTCCTGCGCCAGTTCTTCGGCGATGAAGCGGTCGCGGGTGAGCCAGTAGGCGTAGCGATAGAGGTCCGCGCTGTAGGCGCGGACGGTCTGGTCGAACTGGCGACTGCGCAGGTTGAAAATCATGCTTTGACGCGCCGGCAAAGCCAGGCGTCCAGCGACAGCCTGCCCGGGCCGTGGAAAAGCGTCACCAGCATCAGCGCGCCCCACAGCAGGTGGTCCTTGAGGCCGGCCGGGCTGAGATCCGGATAGGAAATCACCGCCACGGCGTTGAAGACGAACAGCGCCAGTACCGCGAAGCGCGTGCCCAGGCCAAGTGCCAGGAACACCGGCAGCGTCAGCTCCGCCGCCGTGCCCAGGTACGCGGCGATCTCGGGCGGCAGGAATGGCACGGCGTATTCGTTCTCGAACAGGTACAGCGTCGCGTCCCAGCTCTGGATCTTCACCAGGCCGGAGCGGAAGAAGGCCCAGGCGACAAACAGCCGCAGCGCCAGGTCGAACAGCGGCGCGAGGAAGTCGAGACCGGCGGCAGCCAGGCCGTAGGGCTTTGCGACGAGGGTAGGCACTTTCATATCTTCCTCCTCATTGAATCGCGAAATCAACCAGCGTGCCGGCGGCGACATGGCGTTGCAGGGAACTGCCGAGGCCGAAGGCCGCATCCTCGGCCAGTGCGGCTTCCATTGCTCCGCCCAGCGGGGCGCCGGCGGCGAGGGCAGCCAGCAGGGCGTATTCGGCGGCATGGAGCGGCTCCAGGTCGACGTCGTGGCCGCGCCGCATCACCAGCAGCCGGTCGCCGCCGGCAGCGAGGTCGACGGATTGTTCGCCTGCAAAATCCGGCTGATTGACGCGCCAGATGGAGAGGACCGGCCAGGGCGAGTCGAGCAGCGAGGCGGAGGGATGCAGCGTGAAGCGCAGTTCGTCCAGCTGTTCTGGCGGCACTTCGGCGAGGCGGGCGGTATCGAGCGGTTGCGCGTCGGCGGCGCCGAAGGCGCTATGGCAGGCCCATTCGAGACGCGCCACGTCGGGCAGGTAGGCGAGTTCGCGCGCGCCGGGACAGCCCGACAGGAAGGCGCCGAAGGCATCGCCGTAGATGTTGATATCGCCGAAAACCGAGGGCGTGGCGCGGACGTAGCCGTCTGCCGCCTGGTCGAAGAATGTCTCGCCGACCAGCCGCAGGACCACCGGATAGGCCTCGCGCAAGGCGGTGCGGTAATTGCTGAAGGTGCTGTTGCGGTAGACGGCGAATCCCGCCGCGGCGTCCATGCCGCGTGCGCCGCGCAGGTGGGCGAGTACGGAGGCATCGGCCGGATCGAACAGGCCGCGCGCGAAGGTGGATTGCAGTTCATGCAGCGAGGGCATGTTCATGCCTCCCGATGGGCCGCCCCGAGGGAAGCATGCACCCCCTTGGGGGGCAGCGAACGAAAGTGAGCGTGGGGGGCGTTCATATTCTCCAGGATGCACTGCGCCGTCGCCGCTTCGTCGAGCAGGACGGACAGCGCGGGGATGTCGGTGTCCCATTCGATCAGCGTCGGCCGCGGGCCAAGAGATTCGATGGTTTCGCGGTAGAGTTGCCAGACCGGCTCCGACACGCGCCTGCCGTGCGTGTCGATGAGGCAGGTTGCGCCCTCGTCGAAACCTGCGAGGTGGATTTCCTCGACGCAGTCGCCGGGGATGGCTTCGAGATAGGCGCGCGGATCGAAGCCGTGATTGACCGCGCTGACGTAGATGTTGTTCACGTCGAGCAGCAGGCCGCAGCCGGTGCGCAGCGCGACCTCGGCGACGAATTCCTGCTCCGGGATGGTGTCGTGCCGCCAGCGGACATAGCTGGAGATGTTCTCGACGAGGATGCGGCGGCCGAGAAAATCCTGCGTCTCGCCGATATGCGCGCAGACGCGGCCGAGCGCTTCCGCGGTGTAGGGCAGCGGCAGCAGGTCGTTGAGGTGGCGGCCGTCGACCGCGCCCCACGACAGGTGTTCGGACACCAGACCGGGGTCGATGCGTTCGATCAGGTTCTTGAGCTGGCGCAGGTGCTCGGCGTCGAGCGCGCCGGCGCTGCCGAGCGAAAGACCGACACCGTGCAGGCTCACCGGGAAGTGCTCGCGGATGCGCTCGAGGAACCACAGCGGCCGGCCGTCGCGGAAATAGTTTTCGCTATGCACTTCGAGCCAGCCGGAATCGGGTCGTGTAGCGAGGATTTCGCGGTAATGCGGCGCACGCAACCCGATCCCGGCTCGCGCCGGGGGGATGGCGGCAGGGACGGGATCGAGGCGTGCGTTCATGGGGCTTAGTTCTTCATGTCCTTCTTGGCGTCGGCGACGACCATGCCGCCGGCGATTTTCTCGCAGGTGCCCTTGGGCACGGTGATCCAGGCGTCCTTCTCGCGGTCGGTCTTGGCGGTGCCGGCGCAGGAATTGCCGGCGGAGCCGCAGTCGTTCTTGCCGGCCTTGGCGATGCCGGCGCATTTTTCCATGTCGCCCTTGGCGGCGAACGCAGTCTGGCTGCCGGCGGTCAGGCCGAGGGCCACGATGCCGGCGATGGCGGAGCGGATGGCGAGGTCTTTGTGATTCATATTGAGTCTCCTGGTTGAGATTGGGTGGCAGGCAACAGGCCTGTCATCGCATAAGACCGGCGCATGCGGCTAAACCTTACCAAGGGCGGCGGTGTAGAATGGCGGCTCAAAAAATTTCAAGACGATCATGGGCTTGGGTGGTTTTCTGGCGGTTGGGGGAGGCGCGGCGCTGGGCGCCTGGCTGCGTTGGGGGCTGGGAGTTGCGCTCAATCCGTTTTTCCCCACGATTCCACTGGGCACGCTGGCGGCGAATCTCATCGGCGGCTACCTGGTCGGCTTCGCCGTGGCACTGTTCCACCATCACGCCGGGCTCTCGCCTGAACTCAAGCTCTTCCTCATCACCGGCTTCCTCGGCGGCCTGACGACCTTCTCGACGTTTTCCGCCGAGGTGGTAGCCCTGCTGGAGCGCGCGCAGTACGGCTGGGCGCTTACGGCGGCGGGCGGGCATCTTCTCGGCTCGCTTGCGATGACCGCGCTGGGCATCGTTACCTTCACCGTTCTCGCAAAATGAAGTTTGATCCCGTAGCGCGCTTGGCCGCCCGGCCGGCGATTGCCTACGACGACGAACTGCCGGTCAGCGCGCGCCGCGCCGAGATCGCCGAGGCCATCGAAAAAAACCAGGTGGTGATCGTCTGCGGCGAGACCGGCTCGGGCAAGACGACGCAATTGCCGAAGATCTGCCTGGAGCTGGGGCGCGGCGCCGGCGGCCTGATCGGCCACACCCAGCCGCGGCGCATCGCCGCCCGCGCTACCGCCACGCGCATTGCGCAGGAGCTGAAGAGCGAACCGGGCCGCGCGGTCGGCTTCAAGATCCGCTTCACCGATCGAACCAGCCCGGACAGCTACATCAAGCTGATGACGGACGGCATCCTGCTGGCCGAGACGCAGACCGATCCGCGGCTCGCGCAGTACGACACGCTCATCATCGACGAAGCGCACGAGCGCAGCCTCAACATCGACTTCCTGCTCGGCTACCTGAAGCAGCTTTTGCAAGGTGACGGAAATGCGCGTCCGGACCTCAAGCTGATCGTCACTTCGGCCACGCTGGATGCCGAGCGCTTCTCGAAACACTTCAACAATGCCCCGGTCATCGAGGTATCGGGCCGGCTCTATCCCATCGAGGTCCGCTATCGCCCCGTGCAGGAAGGCGAGAAGCAGCGCGACCGCGACCTGCCGGAGGC
>PNJM01000221.1 GCA_013821865.1 Rhodocyclaceae bacterium | reverse complement strand
CCATGCCAGATTGCAGGCCACGCAGCGCGGACGATGCTGTGTGAATGAAACGAAAGCCGTATAATGGATTTGGCCGCCGGCATTATGGTTAGTGGGCCGGTAAAACAACAAACGTGATCCACGGGTTGTGAGCCCGGTTTTCGGAGGGAATACGCATGCCGCTTGGAACCAGCGTTACCGTCGATGCCCTGCGTTCAATGCCGATCTTCGAGTCGCTCTCCGTCGAACGGCTCGTGCCCCTCGCGCGCGTAGCCGTCTTCCGCAAGGTGCCGCGCGGTTCGACGATATTGCGCGCCGGCGATCGCACCGATTTTGTCTATCTCATTCTGAGCGGCAACCTCAAGGTGCTGGTTTCCGACGAGGAAGGGCGCGAAGTGATCCTCTCCAACCTCAATCCGGGCGAATTTTTCGGCGAAATGGGCGTGCTTGACGACAACCCGCGCTCGGCCACCGTCGTCGCCGTGACGCCGTGCGAGCTGATCGTCATCGCCAAGTCTGATTTCAAGCGCTGCCTGGCCGAGAACTTCGACGTTTCGCTGTTCATCATGCGCAACCTGGTCAAGCGCCTGCGCTCGGCCGACCGCAAGATCGAGAGCCTGGCACTCATCGACGTCTATGGCCGCGTCGCCCGCCTGCTTCTCGAAATGGCGGAGGACGAGGGCGGCCAGCAGGTGGTCAAGCGCAAGATCTCCAAGCAGGACATCGCCAAGATGATCGGTGCCTCGCGCGAGATGGTGAGCCGCGTCATGAAGGATCTGGCGCTGCAAGGCCTGATCGAAGAGGGCAACGGCCGCATCCTGCTGCGCGAGAAGATCAATCTCGTCTAGCGGCGCTATAATGCGCGATGCGGGCTGGATTGCGCGGCCCGAGACCCCTCCCTGCTGATTGAGAGTGTCAGAAAAAACCGCCGCCCAGCCACTGCCGGAAAAGATCGCCGCGCTCCTGCAGGAGGCGCGCTGGCTCGTACTAGCGGCTGCCGCGCTTTATATCGGCCTCATCCTCTTCGGCTACAGCAAGGCCGATCCCGGCTGGTCGCACGCGGCCCAGGTCGATCGCATTGCCAACCCCGGCGGACGCTTCGGCGCCTGGTTCGCCGACCTGCTCCTTTATCTCTTCGGTGTTTCCGCCTGGTGGTGGGTGCTGTTCCTGCTTTTTACCGTGGCATGGGGCTACCGCCGCCTGGACGGCTTCTTCAGCACGGACCGCCGGCCGTTTTTCATCGCGCTGGTGGGTTTCATCGTGTTGCTGGCCGCTTCCAGCGGCATCGAGGCGCTGCGTTTCCACAGCATGAAGCTGCCCCTGCCGCTCGATCCGGGCGGAATGCTCGGGCATGAGGTCGGCCGGCTGTTTGCGCAGGTCTTTGGCTTCACCGGCGGCACGCTGATCCTGCTGGCGCTGTTTGCCGCGGGGCTCTCCCTGTTCGCCGGGTTGTCATGGCTCAGGCTGATCGAGCGTTTCGGCAGCGCGCTGGAACGAAGCTGGCTCGGCGCGACTGGCCTTTACCAGCGCTGGCAGGACCGGCGCATCGGCCGCGAGGTCGCCGAACGGCGCGAGGCCGTGGTCGAAGTCGAGCGCAAGCGCATCGAGGAAACCCACATCGAGCCGATCCGCATCGAGCCGGCCGAGATCGTCATCCCCAAATCCGGGCGGCGCGAGAAGGAACGCCAGGCGCCGCTGTTCCACGACATGCCGGGCGGCGCGCTGCCGCCGCTGCACCTGCTCGACGAGCCGGCGGACGACATCGCGCCGCCTTCCGCCGAAACACTGGAATTCACCTCGCGCCTGATCGAGCGCAAGCTCGCCGATTTCGGTGTCCAGGTGAAAGTGCTTGCCGCCTATCCCGGCCCGGTCATTACGCGCTACGAGATCGAGCCGGCGGTCGGCGTGAAGGGCGCGCAGATCGTGAACCTGGTCAAGGACATTGCCCGCGCCCTCTCGGTGGTGAGCGTGCGCGTGGTCGAAACCATTCCCGGCAAGTCGTGCATGGGGCTGGAGATCCCCAACCCGAAGCGCCAGACGGTGCGCCTGTCCGAGATCCTCGGCTCGAAGGCCTACCACGATATGGCTTCTCCTCTGGCGCTCTCCCTGGGCAAGGACATCAGCGGCCTGCCGGTCGTCGTCGATCTGGCCAGGATGCCGCATCTCCTGGTGGCCGGCACCACGGGGTCCGGCAAGTCGGTCGGCATCAACGCCATGATTCTTTCGCTGGTCTACAAGTCGGAACCCGGCGACGTGCGCCTGATCCTGGTCGACCCGAAGATGCTGGAGCTCTCGGTGTATGAGGGCATCCCCCACCTGCTGGCACCGGTTGTCACGGACATGAAGCATGCGGCCAACGCGCTGCAATGGTGCGTGGCGGAGATGGATCGCCGCTACCGCCTGATGTCGGCGCTGGGCGTGCGCAACCTGGCCGGCTACAACGGCAAGATCAAGGATGCCGCCAAGGCCGGCGCGCCCGCTGGTGGGTACATTCCCAATCCGTTCTCGCTCACGCCGGAGAGCCCCGAGCCGCTCGCCACGCTGCCCTACGTGGTGGTCGTCATCGACGAACTGGCCGACCTGATGATGATCTCCGGTAAGAAGGTCGAGGAACTGATCGCGCGGCTGGCGCAGAAGGCGCGCGCCGCCGGCATCCACCTGATCCTGGCCACGCAGCGGCCTTCGGTGGATGTCATCACCGGCCTTATCAAGGCCAACATCCCGACACGCATTTCCTTCCAGGTCTCCAGCAAGATCGATTCGCGCACCATCCTCGACCAGATGGGCGCGGAAGCCCTGCTCGGCCAGGGCGACATGCTCTACCTCGCGCCCGGTGCCGGCACCCCGGTGCGGGTGCACGGCGCCTTCGTTGCGGACAGTGAAGTGCACAAGGTGGTCGATTACCTCAAGCGGATCGGTGCGCCGGAGTACGTCGACGGCATCCTGGACGGGCCGGGCGGGGAAGGCGAGGAGGGCCTGGCGGGAGAAGGGGGCGCCGATGGCGAGGCGGACCCGCTCTACGACCAGGCTGTCGAGGTCGTGCTGAAGACGCGGCGTCCCTCGATCTCTCTGGTGCAGCGGCATCTGCGCATCGGCTACAACCGTGCCGCGCGCCTCATCGAGCAGATGGAACGCGCCGGCCTGGTCTCGCCCATGGGCGCCAACGGCAACCGCGAAGTGCTGGCTCCCTCCCAGGAAGGCCGCTGATGCGCCCGGTTTTCATACGCAGCGTCGCGCTGCTGCTGTGCCTGGCATCCGGCCAAACCGCCGCAGCCGCCCTCGACAAGCTGAGAGCCTTCGTCGAGAACACCCGCAGCGGCAAGGCGGCATTCACGCAGACCGTCGTCGCCAAGAGCGGGCGCAAGCCGCAGATTGCCGCCGGCACGATGATGTTCTCGCGCCCGGGCAGATTCCGCTGGGTGTATGACAAGCCCTACTATCAGCTCATCGTCGGCGACGGCGAAAAACTCTGGATCCACGACCGCGACCTGAACCAGGTCAGCGTGAGGAAACTCTCCGCCGCGCTCGGCTCCAGTCCGGCGGCGCTGCTGGCCGGCAACAACGAGCTGGAAAAGAACTTCACGCTGAAGGAAGGCGGCGAGTCGGACGGCATCGAATGGGTCGAAGCGCAGCCCAAGGCAGCCGACTCCTCTTTCGAGTTCTTGCGCATCGGCTTCGCCGGCGATGCGCTGAAGGCGATGGAGTTGCGCGACAATTTCGGCCAGACCACGACGATCGTCTTCAGCCATTTCGAACGCAACGCGGCGCTTCCCTCCGGCTCGTTCCGTTTTGTCCCGCCGAAGGGTGCGGACGTCATCGGCGAATGAGCACCGATCTCTTTCAGGCGAAACCCCAGGCGCCGCTGGCGGAACTGATGCGGCCGGTTTCGCTCGACGAGGTCGTCGGGCAGAGCGACCTGCTCGGCCCGGGCAGGCCGCTGCGCCTGGCCTTCGAGTCGCGCACACCGCATTCCATGATCCTGTGGGGTCCGCCGGGCGTGGGCAAGACCACGCTGGCGCGGCTCATGGCGCAGGCGTTCGACGCCGAGTTCATCGCGCTCTCGGCGGTCTTCTCCGGCGTGAAGGACATCCGCGAGGCCGT
>PNJM01000220.1 GCA_013821865.1 Rhodocyclaceae bacterium | reverse complement strand
CGGGTGAATCCGCAGGTGTAGGGCTAGGCCGCTTCGCGGCCGATGTTGTTGGCCCAGGCGAGCGCCCGGGTCTGACTGGAGTTGATCGATTCCACGGTGAGCCCGGGCAATTTTTGAATCAGCTCGTGACAGCCGACCAGGTCGCTCTCCTCCAGCTTTTCCACCAGCGCCAGCAGCCGGCCGAGCATGCCGCTGCGCGCCTCCAGCGCCTCGCGCACATCGGGCGAGACGTTGAGCGGCTTGAGTATTTCCTCCATCGGCATGTGCAGCAAGGCCGGCATGAGGGACATGATGCCGGTCATGAAAGCATGGTCCTCCAGATCGCGGCTGTGCTGCGGCATGGCGTCGACCAGCAGTTCCATCATTTGGCCGCGCGTTGCGGCGAGTTGCAGCAGCGGGCTGGCGAGGTTGCCGCCGGAGGACGGGTTCGCGTAGAGCAGCAGCTGCAGCCAGCGCTGCAGCTGGCGCCGGCCCAGCGCCGTGATGGCATGGCGCAGCGAGGTGATCTTGCTGCGCACGCCACTGGCGGCCGAGTTGGTGAGCCGGATCAGGTTGAGGCTCAGCCCCGGCTCCTGCTTGAACACATCTTCCAGCGCCGAGGTTTCCGCATCCTCGAGGATCAGCCCGACCAGCCGCATCAGCGCCAGCTCGGAATGTGAGATCTTCTTTCCGGCGATGACGGTCGGCTTGGCGAAGTAGTAGCCCTGAAAAAGCTCGAAGCCCAGGTCGAGGCAGTGCTTGACCTGCGCTTCGCTGTCCACTTTCTCGGCCAGGAGTCGGACCGGCCATTGGCGCAGCAACCGGGTCGTCTTCCACAGCGCCGCGCTGTCCATGTCCATGATATCCACCTTGACGATGTCGACCAGCTCAAGCAGCGGCCGGTCCTTCTCCTTGAAGGTGACGAAATCGTCCAGCGCGAGCTGAAACCCCTTGTCCTTGAGGGCGCGGCAGCGTTGCACGATTTCCGGCGTGACATCCACGGTCTCCAGCACTTCCAGCACGAACTTGTCGCGCGGCAGGATTTCCAGCATGTCGCTCATCAGCATCCTGGCGTCGAGATTCACGAAGCCGAGATAGGGGCCGAGTGCGGCTTCCAGGCCGAGCTCGGAAAAGACATGGGTGAGCACGGTGGCGGTGGCGGTCAGGTCGTCGCTTATATCGGCGCTGTTCTGCGGGCCCCGGCGAAACAGGAGTTCGTAGGCGAACAGTTGCTGGCTGCGGTCAAGGATCGGCTGCCGGCCGATGAATATGTCTTGCGCGGTCTGAACCATGGTCTTCAGGATTACGGCATGCCCGGGCGGAACTTTAAAGCCTGAAGCATTCGTCAGAAGGGCAGGGCAATGCCGGGGCGCGCCGTAAGCAGCACGCGCCGGAAATCGGCCTGAATGCGTTGCAGCGCGGTATCCGAATCGGCTTCGAAGCGCAGCACCACCACCGGCGTGGTGTTGGAGGCGCGGGCCAGGCCGAAGCCGTCGGCGTACTCCACGCGCAGGCCGTCGATGGTGATGATTTCCCGTGCCCCCTCGAAACGCGCGGTCTTCTGCAACTCGGCGATGAGGGCATGCGGTTCGCCTTCTCGCATCTTGAGGTTGAGTTCCGGCGTATTGATGGAGTTGGGCAGCGCCTGCAGCGGCGCATTGGCATCGGCGCTGCGCGAGACGATTTCCAGCAATCGCGCGCCCGCATAAAGGCCATCGTCGAAGCCGTACCAGCGTTCCTTGAAAAAGGTGTGCCCGCTCATCTCGCCGGCAAGCGGCGCGCCGGTCTCGCGCAGTTTGGCCTTGATCAGCGCGTGTCCGGTATTCCACATCAGCGGCACGCCGCCGCGTGCGCGTATCCATGGGGCGAGGTTGCGCGTGCATTTCACGTCGAACACGATCTGTGCGCCGGGAACGCGCGACAGCACGTCTTCGGCGAAGAGCATCAGCTGGCGGTCCGGGAAGATGATCTCGCCGTCCTTCGTCACCACGCCCAGGCGGTCGCCGTCGCCGTCGAAGGCGATGCCGAGCTCGGCATCGGTTTCGCGCAGCACGCGGATGACATCCTTGAGGTTTTCCGGCTTGGAAGGGTCGGGATGGTGGTTGGGGAAATTGCCGTCCACCTCGCAGAACAGCTCGACCAGCTCGCAGCCCATGCGGCGGAACAGTTCCGGCGCGACCACGCCGGCGACACCGTTGCCGCAATCGACCACGATCTTCATCTTGCGCGCCAGCTTCACATCGCCGACGATGCGCGAAAGATATGCCTCGCGCACATCCATTTGCGTGACCTTGCCGGCGCCTTCGCTCAGGCGGCCGTCGACGAGGCGCTGCCGCAGGGCGGTGATTGCGGTGCTGTGCAGCGTGTCCCAGCCGAGCATGATCTTGAAGCCGTTGTAGTCGGGCGGATTGTGGCTTCCGGTGACCATCACTGCGCTGCCGGTATCGAGATGGTTGGCGGCGAAGTAGCCCAGGGGCGTCGGCACCATGCCGATGTCCACCACATCGACGCCAGCCGCGCAAATTCCCTCCATCAGCGCCTGCGACAGCTCGGGGCCGGAGAGGCGGCCATCGCGGCCGACGACGATTGTTGCCACCTTGCGCTCGCGTGCCTCCGAGCCGATGGCGCGACCGATGGAGAGAACGGAATCGCGTGTCAGCGTCTTGCCGACAATGCCGCGGATGTCATAGGCCTTGAAGATTTCGGGGACGGGGAGTTTCATGGCAACACTGCGGAAGATATGGAGGCATCATTATCCCACCACCAGCCGGCTATGTCGTGTGCCCGAAAAACGCCAGCAGGCGTTGCGGCAGCCAGTCCAGATGACCCGGGAAGGGGCCGGAGACGAAGCCGGCATGGCCGCCGGGCAGCCAGGCGGGCGCGCGGTACGGCGTGTCGTGTTTCAATGCAGCGTGGCGGATATGTCGGCGGCCGGGCCGGCCGGCGTGCACGAAGCGTGGCGCGACAGCAGGTGCCAGCCCTGGGCGCCCCGCACGTAGAGGTTGGTGGCGACGACCGGCGGGCGCGGCCTCTCCTCGCCCGGTACGGAATAGTGCTCATGCACGCTGTGCATGGCGAGCAGGATGCCCTGGCGATGCACCTGGTCCGACAGGCGCACGGTCGCATGCGGACCGCCGGAAAAGACCTGCCGCCAGCTCTCGCGCACCGCGGCGAAGCCGGTCATGCGCTCACCCTGCGGGTGTACGCAGACAATCTCCTCGTCCTCGGCCCAGATGCGCATCATCGCCTCCAGGTCGGCGCGTTCGAGTGCATCGTAGAAGGCCGCCTCGGCATCCTGCGGCGCGGCAAAAAAACGCATGGTCATGGGAGTGCTTCCTTTACCCGCTCCAGCACCATCGCGGGCTTCAGATCGTTCATGCAGCGGAAATGCCCGAGCGGGCACTCGCGCCTGAAGCAGGGGCTGCATTCCAGGCCGAGAGAAAGGATAGCAGCCTGGCGCGACAGCGGCGGCGTATAACCCGGGCTCGACGAACCGTAGAGTGCGACGAGCGGGCGCTTCAGCGCCGCCGCGACGTGCATCAGCCCGGAGTCGTTGCTGACCACGAGCCGGGCGCAGGAAAGAAGGTCGATGGCCTGGGCGAGATTCGTTCTGCCGCACAGGTTGATGCAGGCGGCGCCCGCCTGCGCCTCGATCTCCGCGCCGATCGGTTCGTCCTTGCCGGAACCGACGAGCCACACGGGATGGCCGCTTTGCGCCAGCGCCCGCGCCAGTTCGGCAAAGTAAGTCGATGGCCAGCGCTTGGCCGGACCGTACTCGGCGCCGGGGCAGAACACGACCGGCGCGGGTTCGCGGCCGAGGCGAAGTTTGTTCAGCGTGGCGCTGATGGCTTCTTCACGGACTACAAGCCGTGGCTCGGGCAGCGGCCGCTGCGGCAGCGTGCCGGGCGCCTCGGCGAGCTGGGCGTAGTGTTCGGCCAGTTGCGGCAGGGCGGTTTCGTCGAGGCTGTGGATGTTGTTGAGCAGGCCGTAGCGCGCCTCGCCGAGAAAGCCGATGCGCTGCGGGATGCCGGCGAAGAGGGGCAGTAGTGCCGACTTCCAGGAATTGGGCAGGACGATCGAGGCGTCGTAGCCCTCGTGCGC
>PNJM01000219.1 GCA_013821865.1 Rhodocyclaceae bacterium | reverse complement strand
AGTTAACATCTTAACACAGCATCAAGCCGACTCGCCGCCACATGAGCGAGTCGGCTTTTCGATACGTTTTTGTTCCCCAAGCTCTCAGCAACCCTCCGCTCGCGCCATCTGTTCGTCGCGGCCGGCATAGTCGCCAAGGCCGTTGTCATCGGTTCCCGCCTCGCGGTCGTGACTGTCTTCGGCATCATCCGGCGATGGATCTAGCCGGAAGCCTCGGCCGGCTGTCTCAGTCGCGGTTTGCTCCCGATCCGCCTCGCCGTCGATTTCGTCCAAGGCGTCGATCAGCCCGGCGATGACGGCCTCGATCCTGCGGCGGGCGTGGCGGTCGATCGTGAGCGACGGGGAGAACCGGCGCTGACTGGCCAGGATCCCGGCTAGGCGCTCGCCTATGTCGCAAAGAGCGGCGGCAACGGGTGCTTGCAGCCGAGGGCGAGGGGGCAACTGCGCGAGGCTCATGGCCTGGCCTTTCCAGAGCGTGCGCCGATCAACAGGACGCCATCGGCAAAGGTGACTGGGGCGTGGCCATAGAAACCGAAGGTCGGCAGCGTGACGGGCTTGGCGGGACGCCAGACGCGGGCGGGCTTGCGCGGGGCCGAGCGCGTCGAGATGCGGGCGGGGCTCATGATGCGTTGCCTCGCTCCAGATGGCGCAGGCAGGCCGCGAGGATTTGCGGGACCGCATAGAGTTCGGGTTCTGCCATGGCGAGGCGGATGCCCGCAGCAACCCCGGCTGCGGTAGTCGGCTCTGGCGGGTTGTGCCAAAGCCGCTCCAGAGGCGGGCCATAGGTCGCGGCCAGGAGCGTATCCCAGTCTTCGTCCTTGGCTCGCGCGTTGAAGCACGCCACCTGCGCGCGATATTCGGCGATCAGCTCGGCGAGCGGATCACCGCCGGTAACGTAGGGCGCGGCCTTGATGATCGAGGCGGCGGCCGGCGACATCAGGGAACAGCCGGGCAGGGATGCCGCGACTGCGACAGAGGCATTGGCCAGGAAAGAACGGCGGGGTTGGGACACGGGGGACATGGCGGCTCCAGAGTTGGAAGGGGCTGCCTGCTAGACGGGAAGCCTACGCGCTCACTTGACGGCTTGCTAACAGGAAGGGCGTTGCGGAATCGGTTGATGGGGCGCGGTCAGGCGCGCGGGGCCAGCGCCGTCATGGCTGCGGCGATCGACGCGAGGCCCGGCGAAAAATGGTCTTCGTGCAGGCGATTGGGCGCGGTCATAAACTCGGCCAGAGCGCGCACTCCGGCGAGCGTGGTGGGAACGGTGGTGACGACGACGCGCTGCGCCTCAGTCTGCGCGTCGCCGGCCTCGCTGGCGTGTTCCTCCAGCCAGACGAAGTTGTGCTTCGTCTGGACGGTTTCGACGCGCTGGCGCTCGGCCGCGAGAGCGGCCCGCCATTCTTTCGATAGCGCCAACTGGCGCTCTTCACGGGCGCGCGTCCCGTCATGGGGCAGGCTCCGCAGGAAGAACGAGATATGCGAATCCGTTCGGAACGTGAACGGAATGCCGTGAAAGTCGATCTGCAGTTCTGCAGTGTTGAGAGCGCGCTCGGCTTGGCAGGCATCCTCTGCCACAGAATACAGGTCGAGGCGGGCCATCCATTCGTCATCGGCTGCCTGCCATGCGGCGATGGCGGCGAAAATCGGATCGGGGCCGACTGCGGCGAGGGCGGGACCGGCGACAGTGGCAGCGGCAGCGGCCGAACCGGCGATGAAAGAGCGGCGGGCAAGGGTCATGACAGTCTCCAGCGTGCAGGGATGATGAAGGGCTAGGCGGCGATGCGGGGGCGGCTGAGACGCGCGAAGCTGGCTTCGGTGCGCTCCACGATCCGCGTGGCCATGTCCCGGCCGATGATGACGAGGCTTTCGCCGCGATCGAGCTGCATCGCTTCCGCAGGATGGCCCTCGCGGTCGCGCTCGATCTCGCAGAGGATTTCAAGCGCGGCATCGAGCAGATGGGCGAGGTTCGTGGCGTCCTGAATGATGTTGTTGAGGTCGTAGTCGGCGCGGGCATCCATGGCGGGCTCCAGTCAGACTTTGCGGGCAGGGGAGAGGCGGCGGCGCGGGCCGGGCTTGGCCTTCGGCGCGCAGCGCGCAAGGCGGGCGCACTCGGCCAGCTCGTCGGCGTGCTCGATGCAGGCTTCGCAGATGGTTCGGCGGGCGTGCTGGATGCGGACGATCCGCCCGGTCCAGAACTGCGACGCCTGATCCTCATCGGAGCCGCAGAACGAACAGACAGCGCCGGCAATGCGCGTGCTGATGCGCTGCGACGGGGGCGGCGGGAAGCGCATGAAGCTCATGACCGCACCGTGGCCAGAGCCGCCTGCAGCCGATCGACGGCGGCGAAGTTCATCCGCTCGCGGTAGCTCTCGCTGGCGATGGCCTGCCGGATCGCGTCGGCGTCGTTGCCGTAGCGGCCGGCGAGGGCGACGGCTTCGGCCGCGCGGGCAGCGAGGTCGCGGCGCACTGCGGCGTCGGCTTCGATGTGGCGGGCGAGCGAGACGGCTTCGGCCTTGGCCTCGCGCCAGACCTTGCGGAGCCAGTGCGAGAGTTGATGGCGGCGCTCGGCTTGCGAGCGGCAGGCTGCGAAGGCGAAGCGGCCGGCGTCATGGACGCGGCGCATGATGGCGGCCCGGTTGAAGGTGACCCGGCCGGCGACGATCGAGGCGAGGGGCGCTTGGCTGTGGATGGGAGAACAAAAGTGGCTCACGGCGTTTGGCTTTCTCGTCTCTGATGGTTATACTCAACTCTCATAGCTCACTTATGTCAACCCTTATGAATTGAAAAAGTTCTGAGAGTTGACTTTTTATCGGAGACAGGGGCCTTTGATCACATCGCAGCAATGCCGCGCCGCCCGCGCAGGCCTCGATTGGAAACGGGATGAGCTGGCGGCGAAGGCCGGCGTGGGGTTGAGCACCGTGGCCAGCCTGGAGAGGGATGAGCGCATGCCGCACGGCCCGAACCTGGCCGCGATCCGGAAGGCCTTTGAAGCGGCTGGCGTCCGCTTCACCGAAGACGGCTGCGTTTGCTTCGCGAGGGGAGGGACCGCCGAATGATGACCGACGAGAACGGCCAAGGCGTCCTATTCGACGGCACTCGCGATGCGCCGGTTGATCCGATCGGCAAGCCGTTTCTCTCTGCGGTCGGGAAAACGCTGGCCGCCGCAGGCGAGGCCATGCGCGAGCGCCAGCGCCTAGACGCGATCGAGGCCGAGGAAGCGGCAGAGGAAGCCGCAAGGCTGGCGCACATTGCCGAGGCGGCCGAGACGCTTGGGAATCTCACGATCGAAGCAGAGCCGGACCACGAGCCGCCGCCGTCGCAGGAGCCTGCAAGCAATGTGATACCGATACGGCGCAAGCGCGTCCCGAAGGGCGATGGACGGGGCGATTTCTTTGCCGTGGATCAGCGTCTTTGGGATCGGGTCTGCGCGCTCGGCCTCAATCCTGCCGTCGCATATCTAGTGATTGCGCGAGGGACCGGCGGGGACAACCTAACATCGTCCTGGTCTGTAAACGCCATTGAGACGCATGCAGGCATGGGCCGCATCCGCGCAAAAGCTGCTGTTTCAGCGCTGGTTGCCGGCGGGCTGATTCATCGCGTTCGGGCGGGCTCTGCGCCTCGCTATATGATTGCAACCTTCAATGAAGTCGCGGCGGCCGGGAAGCATGTGAAGGGTGAGCTTGGAAACGAATACTTGGCCGTCTTGCAGCGGATCGAGGCTCACGGCGACAGCGACGACGAATTTAAGATTCCAGCGTCGCGCGGGGTGGAATTTGGCTGGCAGTCCCCGAACCCAAAGCGCCTAGCTGGAGAGCTGCACGTCGCAGGATATTTGCAGACACGTCACGGTGCCGGCGATTATCGGCTAACAGACGCGGGCCGCCGTGCCTTGGTGCCGCGCTGGGTCTGGCTGCCTAACGCCATCGTTGACGGCGCTGCCAACGAGCCTTCACCTTTGGAGAGAATACGCCAGTCGCAGTTTCTCCCCGCCCTGCGCCTCTTCATTGACATGTATCACGAGCAAGAGGTTTCCGAGGTGGCGGGCGTCAACTGGCGTCATGGCGTGCGTGAGGATTTCACAAAGCACAAAGTCGGCGCGCGGGGCCTATATGTCGTTTGGGGCTTCAAGCCTAAGAACGA
>PNJM01000218.1 GCA_013821865.1 Rhodocyclaceae bacterium | reverse complement strand
TGCGGCACGCGCCGAAGGTGCTTGTCGCGCGGCAGGCCAGTCTCGCGTCAAAACGCGAGGTCAAGGCAGGCCTGCCGCGGATAAAAAATGCCGCTCGGATAAACAGTCAGCCGAGCGGCATCGAACTCCTTGCGGAACAAGGAGGAGGTCAGACGGTCATGGCACTCCCGCCGGGACTTCCTGCGGTCGTCGCCACGGCGGCGCGCTTGGTCTTGCCGGCCCGCGCCGGCACATGGCACAGGCCGCAGGCGTAATCACCGGTCAGGTCGTAGGCATGGGCGACGAAATGGCCGCCGCAGTCCTTGCATCGGGCGATCTGCAGCATGTTGGCATCGAAGAAGCGCACCAGCGTCCAGGCGCGGGTGAGAGACAGCACGCACTCCAGCCCGTGCAACTCGATGTGCTCGAGGTAGAGCCGGTAAGCCTTGACCACGGCATCCAGCCCGCGCAACGCCGTGTGTTCGAGCAGGAAACGATGGCAGGACATGAACAGCGAGGCATGGACGTTCGGCTGCCAGGTGAGGAACCAGTCCGTCGAGAAAGGCAGCATGCCCTTGGGCGGGGAAACGCCCTTCACTTCCTTGTACAGCTTGAGCAGCCGCTCGCGGGAAAGATTCGTTTCCGCTTCCAGCAGCTGCAGGCGCGCGCCGAGCCGGATCAGCTCGGCGGCCAGCTGGATCTCGCGCGCTTCGGTGACTACGCTCTTGTTGCGCATGGCCCGCCTCCGAAGGGCCGCCCCGAGGAGGCGGAAGCGTTGAACAAGGCGCCGGCCTCGGACGGCGAACCACAGCCACCGCTTCCCAGGGGGAAGGGGATGGGGGATGGGCTCGCTCTCATCCTAGGCAACCGCTTCCACGGGCCTGGCCGCGGCCAGGATGGCGGCGTGCGTGTGGCCGGTGCCGCGGTCGCGCTCGTGATTGGAGAGCAGGCCGAGCAGCATGCGGTCGTCGAAGCGGAAGCGGCACAGCACCATGTTGGATCCGGCCATCTTGAGCACCTGCCCGGGCGTCAGCCGCTCGATGATGTCGGCGATGTCCGCGCTGATGCCCAGTCGATACTGGGCGGTTTCGCGATCGGCGCGAATGAGCTGTTGCGCCAGCATGAGGTAGGAGAGATTGATCTCTTTTACTTCGTTGTAGATGTCTGCCGCATTCATGCTTGCGCTCCTCCGTTGGTAACGCCTCGGGTGGCGTTTAGGGAACTTCCCCGGTTGTCGAGCGCATTCTGCGGCCGTTGGGCAAGGCATGCCATCGGGCGCATTCGGTATTTCGTGTAGAAACAGCGACCCCGGCTCCTGTAGGAAAACCTCCTACAGGAGCCGGGGTCGATCCCATTACGGCCAATTACGGCGCTGCCGGGAAAAACTTTAGGAAAATTTTGAAAATATTTTTTCCGTTTCAAATCATGCCGTTGTCAATGCAGGACCGTCCTGTCATGGACCTGGTCCGCCGCCAGCCGTTCGGCCAGGGCATCGGGATCGACCGGCCGGCTGAAGAAGAATCCCTGGAAGCGGTCGCATTCGGCGTGGCGCAAAAAATCGGCCTGTTCCTTCGTCTCGACGCCCTCGGCGACGGTGGACAGGTGCAGGCTCTTGGCCAGCGCCATGATGGCGCGCACGATGGCGGTGTCCTCATCGTTCACGCCCAGGGCGCCCACGAACGACTTGTCTATCTTCAGTATGTCGATGGGGAATCGCTTCAGGTAGGAGAGCGACGAATAACCCGTGCCGAAGTCATCCACCGAGACTTTCACGCCCATGTGCTTCAGGGCACGCAGCATGCCGACGGCCGACTCCGCGTCGTGCATGATGACCGACTCGGTGATCTCCAGCGTCAGCGACTGGGGCCGGAAGCCGGAATCGGCAAGCGCCCGGCTTACCTGGTCCAGCAGGCGCGGCTGGCCGAACTGGACGGCGGAGACGTTAACCGAGACATTCAGACCCGCGTAACCCATCTCGTGCCAGGCTTTGCCCTGGCGGCAGGCCTGGCGCAGCACCCATTCGCCGATATCGACGATAAGGCCGGATTCATCGGCAATGGGAATGAAGCGGTCGGGCGGAATCAGGCCGCGATCGGGGTGCTTCCAGCGCACCAGCGCCTCGACGCCAACCGTCATCCCGCTCGCCGCCTCGACGCAGGGCTGGTATTGCAGGAACAACTGGTTGCGCTCGATGGCGTGGCGCAATTCGCCCTCCATGGCGATGCGCTCGGCCGAACTGGCGTTCATTTCGCGCACGTAAAAGCAGAAGCCGTTGCCGCCCGAGCGCTTGGCATTGGCCATGGCCGTCTCGGCATTCATGAGCAGGTCGTACACTTGCCGGCCGTCCTCCGGGATCATGGCAATGCCGACCGAGGACGTGAGATAGAGCTCGATGTTGCCGTGCATGAACGGCGCATCGAAGGCCTGCCGGATCCACTGGGCGAAGTTTTTCACCGCATCGCGCTCGGTCAGGCCGGGATAGAAAATGCCGAACTCGTCGCCGCTGAAGCGGGCCAGCACGGCGCCGGATTCGGCGGCGCACTCGGCCATGCGCCGGGCGGCCTGGCGCAGGATTTCGTTGCCCGCCTCGTAGCCGAAGGAGCTGTTGATGCGCAGGAAACGGTCGAGGTCGATGTAGAACACCGCGCCCTGCGGTTCCTTGCCGCGGAATTCGTGCTCCTGAATCCATTCCGCGACGCGGGCGCAGAACAGGTTGTGGTTGGGAAGGCTGGACAGGCCGTCGTAATAGGCCAGTTCCTTGATGCGGTGGTCGGCCTGGCGCACGGCCCGGCGCGCCGCCGCGCCCTTCAGCTCCCGCTCGATGACCGGAACCAGCCGGGCGAAGTTGCCCTTCTCGATGTAGTCGTTCACGCCGTCGCGCATGGCCGACGTCGCCGTCTGATCGCTGATGTGGCCGGAGTAGATGATGAAGGGAATGTCCTTGCCGCTCTCCTTGAGCACGTCCAGCGCGGTGAGCGCATCGAAGCCCGGCATGGAATGGTCGCAGATGATGACGTCCCAGTCGCCGCGCGTCAGCGCCGTCGCCATGTCCTCCCCGGTGTCGACGCGCTGGTAGTCGACCCTCGCGCCGCGCGCGATCAACTCCGAGAAAAGCAGAAATGCGTCGTCTTCGGAATCATCGACGACCAGCATGTTGATCGGCCGTTCGCGCAACAGCATGCCCACGCCCCCGCGTTCCATTCCGATTGTGTCCGACAGACGAACATGGTTACCGATGGTTCGTTTATCGGCGCTGCCGGCAAGAACTTTAGCCGGTCCCGGCGGTAAATTTTTTTCCTTGCCGCTCAATGAGTTGTGACCTGGGGCGAAGCGACGCGGTTGCGGCCGCGCTGCTTGGCCATGTACACGCCCTGGTCGGCCCGCTTGATGAGCGCCTCGGCGTCGGTCATCGCCGCCTCGCGCACCGCCACGCCGACGCTCATGCTCGCCCTGAGCAGCAGCGCGCCGCTCTTGACCGGCGTTGCCTCCACGGACCGGCGCACCCGCTCGGCGCAGGCCATGGCGGCAGGCAGATCCGTATCCGGGCAGATGACGAGGAACTCGTCGCCGCCGGTGCGGCACACGACGTCCTGCACGCGCAGTCCGTCGCGGATCGCCGCAGCCGCCTGTTTGAGATAGGCATCGCCGACGTCGTGGCCGTAAGTGTCATTCACCTGCTTGAACTGATCCAGGTCGATCACCATGCAGGCGAGCGGCCGCCTGCTGCGCGTGGTCGCCGACCATTCCTGATGCATGCGTTCCATAGCATAGCGCCGGTTGGGGAAGCCGGTCAGCATGTCGGTGAGCGCCGCCTCCTGCAGGCGCCGGTTGGTAATCGCCAGTTCGGCGGCAAAGCGGCGGATCTTCTCGCGGTCGCATTCGATCTCCTGCTGCATGCGCACGACGCGCTGCCCGGCGCGCAGCCGCGCACCCAGCAACCTTGGGTGAATCGGCTTGTTCATGTAGTCGTCCGCTCCCGCCTCGAAGGCCTCGACCAGCCTGTCGTCGTCCCCGAGCGAGGTAAGAATGAGAATATAGATGCCGCGGCCGATGCGCGTCTCGCGCAGCGCTCTTGTCAGCGCCAGGCCGTCCCTTCCCGGCATCTCCCGATCGGACACGATCATGTGCGGCTGGCTGTCGAGCGCGGCGCGCAGTCCCTCC
>PNJM01000217.1 GCA_013821865.1 Rhodocyclaceae bacterium | reverse complement strand
CGTGGTTGCCGCAATGGTGTGCGGGATCAGGTTGATCGAGAAGTCCGTGCCCTCGACGCGGTTGACCGTCAGGCTGACGCCGTTCACGGTAATCGAGCCCTTGCGCGCGATGTATTTCGCCAGCGTGCCGGGGGCACGGACCACCAGTTCATGGCTTTCGCCGACCGGGGCGAACTTCAGCACCTCGCCCACGCCGTCCACGTGGCCGGTGACCAGATGGCCGCCGAGACGGTCGGCCAGGCGCAGCGCCTTTTCCAGATTCACCTCGGCCGGCGCGTCGAGGCCGGTGGTGCAGTCCAGGGTCTCGCGCGAAACGTCGGCGCTGAAGTGGACGCCCTGCCGCTCGACCACCGTGAGGCAGACGCCATTCACGGCGATGCTGTCGCCCGGTGCGACATCGGAGAAGTCCAGCCCGGGCGCGCTGATGGTCAGGCGTACCCCCCGCTCGTTGGCGGTGATATGGCTGATGCGGCCTGTAGTGGCGACGATTCCGGAGAACACGGGTGCAGGGGTGTACCGGGAATATTAGAGAACGCGGATTCTACCCGCGATCCGGCCCCTCGTGTTTGAGGCAGGTTAACCGGCGTTGACGACGTCGAGCGCCTTGAGGAACTTGTCAGCCGGCAGATAGCCGACCACGCGCTGGCCATGGATTTCCTTGCCGCGCCTGTCGAAGAAGACGATGCCGGGCGGGCCGAACAGGCTGAAGCGCTGGAGCAGGGCCTTGTCGGCGTCGGTGTTGGCGGTGACATCCACTTGCAGCAGGGTCATGCGGCCCATCTGCGCCGCCACGCGCGGATCGCTGAAGGTGTAGCGCTCCATCTCCTTGCAGGAGACGCACCAGTCGGCGTAGAAGTCGAGCAGCACCGGCTGCCTGGCCGAGGCCAGGCGCGCGTCCAGTTCCGCCACGGTTTTTACGCGTTCGAATTTCACATGCTGCTCGGCTGCCGCGGATGCCGCGCGCAGGAAACCCAGCGGCTGCAGGGGATCGCGCGAACCGCCCAGCGCGCCGACGATCAGGGTCGTGCCGGCCAGCAGCAGGACGATGCCGACCCCCTTCCAGAAGCGGGTCCAGTTGCGGGCATTGGCCGGCAGCGGGTCGATGGCGCGCAGGTACATGGCGCAGAGGATGAACAACGCGCCCCAGGCGAGGAGATGCGCCATGGCCGGGATCACCGGCGACACCAGCCAGATGGCCAGTGCCAGCAGCATCACGCCGAAGAACTTCTTCACCGCGTCCATCCATGGCCCGGCATGCGGCAGCAGGTGGCGCGTGGATACGCCCACGGCAACCAGCGGCACGCCCTTGCCCAGGGCCATGAAGAACAGCGCCGTGCCGCCGAGCAAGGCATCCTTCGTCTGCGCGATGTAGAGCAGCGCCCCGGCCAGCGGCGCCGCCACGCAGGGGCCGACGATGACCGCCGACAAGGCGCCCATTGCCGCCACGCCGTGCAGCGAGCCGCCCTTCTGGCGGTTGGTACCCTCCGACACCTTGCTCTGCAGGAAGGCCGGCAACTGCAGCTCGTAGAAGCCGAACATCGACAGGGAAAGCAGCACGAAGACGAAGGCGAAGCCACCCAGCACCCAGATATTCTGCAGCGCGGCCGAAAGCAGCGAGCCGGACAGGCCGGCGGCCACGCCGGCGGCGGCGTAGGTTGCGGCCATGCCCAGCACGTAGGCCATCGACAGCACGAAGGCACGCCCCTTGCCGATATGGTGGCCGTGCCCGACGATGATGCCGGAGAGGATGGGGTACATGGGAAAGACGCAAGGCGTCAGCGCCAGCAGGATGCCCGAACCGAAGAAGGTGGCGATGACCAGCCAGAAGCTGGCGTGCCCGAGCAGCCCGGCGATGCGCGAGGATTCGTCGCCCCCCGACGCCGCGGCCGGAGCGGATTGCGCGGCGTCGATTTGCGGCGCCTCGCCCCCGCGCTGCGCGGCCAGCGGCGAGGCGCCCGCTGCGGGTGTGAAGCCGGCCAGCACCACCTTGATCGATTGCGGGTTGGGCGGATAACACACGCCGACGTCGGCGCAGCCCTGCGACGTCGCCTTCACCGTCACGGCATCGAGGCCGGGTGAGGCCTCGAAGGGCAGCCTGATGGCGACGCCCTTGCGGTAGGTTTCCACGTCGCCGAAGAATTCGTCCTTCTTCACCTTGCCCGGCGGGAACTGCGGCGCGCCGGGTTTTGCCCCGTCCGGCTCCAGCGCGAACTTGAACTTGTCGCGGTACATGTAATAACCGTCCGCGATGTCATAACGTACTTCCAGCGTCTTGTCGTCGAGGGCGCGGGCGGAAAAGCGGAACGCCTTGTCCACTTCGAGCAGGTCGTCCGCGGCGGGCGCGGAGAGGGGGGCAAGCAGGCCCAGGGCCAGGCCAAGCAGCAGGGGCAGTCGTCGCATCATCGGATTTCAGTGGTTGGCGGTCTCGGCCGCGACCCAGGCGAGGTAGTCGGGCAATCCCTTGTCGATTCGGACAGCGACGATCTCGGGAAGTTCGTAAGGGTGCTCCGCGCGGATCGCCGCCTCCAATGCGGCATAGCGCGCGGCGCTGGTCTTGATGAGGAGCGGCACCTCGGCCGTCTCCTCCACTTTGCCCTGCCAGCGATAGACCGAGCGGCAGGGCGCGAGAATGTTCACGCAGGCGGCGACGCGCTGCCCGACCAGCGCCTGCGCCAGCTTCTGCGCACTGTCGGCGTCCGGTAGGTGGGTGATGACCAGCAGGGTATCCATGGCGGGCAAATTTTACCCGCTATTTGAGCAGCCGCCGGCGCGCCAGCGCCAGCGCCACGTAGAAGCCGGCCGCGGCATAGGCCGCCAGTGCGGCGACATGCAGCAGGATATCGCCGGGCACCTGGCCGAGCAGCAGCGGCCGCGCCAGTTGCACTGCGTGCGACAGCGGCAGCAGCGCAGATACCGCCTGGAATGCGGCCGGCAGCTGCTCGACCGGAAAGAACACGCCGGAGAGCAGCGTCATCGGCGTGATGAACAGCGTGAAGTAGTACATGAAGAAATCGAAGCTCGGCGCCAGGGCTGTGATGACGAGGCCGAGCGCGCCGAAGGCCAGCCCGACCAGGAAGATCAGCGGCAGCGCCCACAGCGAGAGCGGCGAGGACGACAGGCCCAGCGCCCAGATCACCGCCAGGATCGCCGTGCCCGAGAGGGCGGCCTTGCTCGCCGCCCAGAACAGTTCGGCCAGCACGAGATCGTCGAGCGACACCGGCGCGTTGAGGATGGCGTCCCAGGTTCGCTGCACCTGCATGCGCGAGAAGGCGGAATAGAGCACCTCGAAGGTGGCGGTGTTCATGGTGGAAAAGCATGCGGCGCCGGCGGCGAGGAAGGTGAGGTAAGACACGCCTCCCACCTCGGGCATCAGCGTGCCGAGGCCGTAGCCCAAGCCCAGCATGTAGATCATCGGGTCGGCCAGATTGCCGAGGATGGAAGGAATGGCGAGCTTCCTCCAGACGAGGAAGTTGCGGCGCCAGACCGGGATGAAGCGCAGGCTCAACGAGGGCGGATGCCAGTGATTCATGCTAGTCGCGCAGGTCGCGCCCCGTCAGCTTGAGGAACACGTCCTCGAGGTTGGCCGGCCGGTGCAGATACCTCAGCCCGGCCCGGCCTTCGAGATGGTGCAGCAGCGGACGGGCGTCGGTGAGGTAGCAGAAGGCCGTTTCGCCACTCGTTTCCATGCGCGAAGCGAATTGCCCGGCGTGGGCATGAGCCCAGCCGGCGGCATCCTCGCCGTACACCTCCACCACCTGAGGCTCGATGTTCGCGGCGATCATCTCGCGCGGCGAGCCCTCGGCGAGAAAGCGGCCGTTGTCCATGATGGCGACGCGATGGCAAAGCCGCTCCGCTTCGTCCATGAAGTGCGTTGTGAGCAGCACCGTCTTGCCGTGCTGCGAGAGCCGCTTCAGGCGCTCCCAGATGAGGTGGCGCGCCTGCGGGTCGAGGCCGGAGGTCGGCTCGTCGAGAACGAGCAGGTCGGGATCGTTTACCAGGGCGCGCGCCAGCGTCAGGCGGCGCTTCATGCCGCCGGAGAGCGCGTTGATCTTCGCGTCGGCGCGCCCGGCCAGGCCGGCGAACTCCAGCAGCTGCGGGATGCGGGCGCGCACCGCGGCGTCGGCCAGGCCGAAGTAGCGGCCGTATACCAGCAGGTTCTCGGTCGCGGTG
>PNJM01000216.1 GCA_013821865.1 Rhodocyclaceae bacterium | reverse complement strand
GCAATGACCTGGCCGTTCTTCTCGATTTTTTTGTCGTAGGGGTAGATGTCGATGACGTCGCCCATGGCCATCTGCGCGACATCGCACTCGATGGGGAAGGCGCCGGCGTCCTCTTGGGTGTTGAAGAAGATCGGCGCGATCTTGCCGCCGAGGCAGAAGCCGCCGTAGCGCTTGTTCGGCACGAAGGGGATGTCGTCGCCGGTCCACCAGATCACCGAGTTGGTGGCGGACTTGCGCGAGGAGCCGGTGCCGACCACATCGCCGACGTAGGCGACCGGATGGCCTTTCTTCTTCAGGTCCTCGATGAGCTTCATCGGGCCGCGCTCGCCGGGCTTCTCCGGCGCGATGCCCTCGCGCGGGTTCTTCAGCATGGCCAGGCCGTGCAGCGGGATGTCCGGCCGGCTCCAGGCGTCGGGCGCGGGGGAGAGGTCGTCGGTGTTGGTCTCGCCGGTGACCTTGAAGACGGTGACGGTGATCTTCTTCGCCACTTCCGGGCGCGAGGTGAACCACTCGGCGTCGGCCCACGACTGCATGACGGCCTTGGCGTGGGCGTTTCCCTTCTTCGACTTCTCGGCGACGTCGTGGAAGTAGTCGAACATCAGCAGGGTGCCCTTCAGCCCCCTGGCGGCGACGGCGCCGCAGGCGGCGTCGTCGAGCAGGTCGATGAGCGGCTTCACGTTGTAGCCGCCGAGCATGGTGCCGAGCAGTTCCGTCGCCTTCTCGCGGGAAATCAGCGCGCAGGATTCTTCGCCCTTGGCGACCTTCGCGAGGAAGGCGGCCTTGACCTTGGCCGCGTCGTCCACGCCGGCCGGCACGCGATGCGTGATGAGGTCGACCAGGAAGGCTTCTTCGCCCTTGGGCGGGTTCTTCAGCAGGCCGACCAGTTCCTCGGTCTGCTTGGCGGTCAGGGGCAGGGGCGGGATGCCGAGCGCGGCGCGCTCGGCGACATGCTGGCGATAGGCTTCTAGCACGGCTTGTTCCTCAAAAAAGTTGCGGGGTTGATTTATTTTGTTGCGGCGAAAAAGCGTTGCCGCGCGGCGGCCGGCAGATCCATGCCGGTCGCCTGGGCGCGCAGCAGCAGCTCCCAGTAATAACGGTACGAGGCACGGTCGTGCAGGCGGCCGCCGTGGCGGATCGGCCCCCAGTCTGCGGCCTGCGCGGCGAGCAGGATGCCGGCGGCTTCGTCCACCTCGGCGAAGTCCGGCCGCATCGCCTCGACGATGGGCTGAACCTGGTTGGGGTGGATGCTCCACATGCGCAGGTAACCGAACTGCTCGCGGGCGCGCCTGGCATCGTCGAACACGACACGCGTGTCGTGCAGTTCGGTGGTGACGTTGTGCGAGGGCACCACGCCATGGCCCAGCGCCGCCGCGGCGATCTCGCACTTGGCGCGCACGATCAGCGGGTGTTCGAACTGGCCGGGCGATTTCATGGCGGACGCGGGAATTGCACCATGGTGCCCGCTGACGAAATCCATCAGGCCGAAATCCAGCGTTTCCACGCCGGGCAGGGCGGCGACGTCGTTCGCCTCGCGCAGCGCACCGTGGGTTTCGATCAGCACATGCACGGGAATCTGGCGGTCGAGGCCGCAATTCTTCGCGACGGCGGACAGGGCCATGAGCATTGTTTGCGCGTCCTGCCTGCCGGCAACCTTGGGCAGCGTGAGGTAGGCCAGCCGCTTGCCGGCATCGCCGACGATGATTTCCAGGTCGGTGCGCCAGTGCGGATGCGTGATGTCGTGGATGCGCGCGCCGACGCGGCCGAAGCGGTTGTCAGCGCCGTTGATCGCGGCTGCCACCATCTCGGCGTGCCGGGCTTCCGCGCCGGCCGGGGCGCCGTCCTCGCAGTCGCAGGTGATGTCGAAAATCGGCCCCAGCGCCTGCTGCAGCGCGAGGGCCTTGCCGATCAGCTTTTCGCTGCCCGCGTAATGCTCGCAGGCAGGCAGCGATGGAAAGGGCCTGGCTTCCCGGTAGAGCACGGCGGAAGGGTGGAGAGATGCGGTCATCCGCGTTTACTCCTCACCCCTCATGCCTTGCTCCTTGCCGAAATCAGCCGAGCAGGTGCTTGACGCCGTCGCGCTCCTCAAGGAGTTCCTTGAGCGTGAAGTCCATCTTCTCGCGCGAGAAGGCGTCGATTTCCAAGCCCTTCACCATCGCGTACTTGCCGGGTGTGCACACGACCGGGAAGCCGTACATGATGCCTTCGGGAATGCCGTAGGAGCCGTCGGAGGCGATGCCCATGGTGACCCACTTGCCGTTCGAGCCCAGCGCCCAGTCGCGCATATGGTCGATGGCGGCGTTGGCGGCGGAAGCGGCGGAGGAGAGGCCGCGCGCCTCGATGATGGCGGCGCCGCGCTTGCCCACCTTCGGGATGTATTCGTTTTTGTACCAGGTCTCGTCGTTCACCAGGGCTGGGGCGGCCTTGCCGCCGACGGTGGCGAAGCGGTAGTCGGGATACATCGTCGGCGAGTGGTTGCCCCACACGACCATCTTCTCGACGGTGTCGACCGGCTTGCCGACCTTGGCGGCGAGCTGCGACATGGCGCGGTTGTGGTCCAGGCGCATCATCGAGGTGAAGTTGCCGCGCGGGAGGTCGGGCGCCGAGTTCATGGCGATGTAGGAGTTGGTGTTGGCCGGGTTGCCGACGACGATGACGCGGATGTCGCAGTTGGCGGTTTCGTTCATGGCGCGCCCCTGCTCGGTGAAGATCTTGGCGTTTTCGGCGAGCAGATCCTTGCGCTCCATGCCCGGGCCGCGCGGCCGTGCGCCGACGAGCAGGGCATAGTTGCTGTCCTTGAAGGCCGTCTTGGCGTCGGCGGTGCCGACCATGTCGGCCAGCAGCGGGAAGGCGCAGTCTTCCAGTTCCATCATGACGCCCTTGAGGGCCTGCTGGGCTTTTTCCATGGGCAACTCCAGCATCTGCAGGATGACGGGCTGGTCCTTGCCCAGCATTTCTCCGCTGGCGATGCGGAACAGCAGGGCATAACCGATCTGTCCGGCGGCGCCGGTGACGGTGACTCGAACGGGGGCTTTGGCCATGGAAGTAACTCCTTAAAGGTTGTTCGGAAGCTGCTCAACACCGGTCGGCAGGAGGGAAAGCGGCAGAAGAAGAAAGTCGCTTTGCCAGAGCCGGGGAATACGCGGGATGTTAGCAATTTATTTTGCAGCGTGTCAATAGTTATTTTATGTCATACATAAGACATATGACACAATGTAGACGAGAAGGTTTTTTTGTGCTGAAATAATCCCATGGCGCAAGAATCTCCGACCTTCAGTCCGCTCTACCGTCAGATCAAAAGCCTGATTCTCCAAGCGCTTGCATCGGGCGAATGGCGTCCCGGCGAGGCCATCCCGAGCGAGGCTGAACTCGCCGTCCGCTTCAACGTCAGCCAGGGCACCGCGCGCAAGGCCATCGACGAGATGGCGGCCGAAAACCTGCTCGTGCGCAAGCAGGGCAAGGGTACTTTTGTTGCTTCGCACAACGATCCCCGTGCTTTCTTCCGTTTCCTGCGCATCGTTCCCATCGACGGCACGCTAGCGTTCCCGCAGAGCGTACCGCTCGAGTGCTGGCGCGCCAAGGCCGGCTTGGAAGCGTCGCGCACGCTGCAAATCGCCGTGGGGGCGCCGATCATCATCGTGCGCCGCGTGCTCAAGTTCAGCGGCAAGCCCGTCGTTGTCGATGAAATCTACCTGCCGGGTGAAATCTTCCAGGGACTGACGCTGGAAGTGCTGCAGGAATACCAGGGCTCGATCTACAGCCTGTTCGAAACCCGTTTCGGCGTGCGCATGATCCGCGCCGAGGAACATATACGGGCGGTGGCCGCCGACCGGACCAGCGCCGAGCTTCTCAAGGTTGCCGAGGGCAGCCCGCTGCTCTCCGTCGAGCGCACCACCTATACCTATGGCGACAAGCCGGTCGAATGGCGCCGCGGCCTGTACTCGACGGCCGAGCATTACTACCACAACGAATTGAGCTAGGGCCTGTTTCGAATGGATATGCAGACCCACGTCGAACGGTGTATCCAGACGCCCCGGGGCGCGTTTTCCAATGGTCGCTAGCCCGATCCGCATCCCGAGGAAAGCCCGCTCCGTGCTCTACGTGCGGCTGCCGTGCTGGAAGATATATCCCGGCGGCGTCATCTATGTCGCCGACTACGTCCACAAGCGCCGCCCCGGCATCGAACAGCATATCCTCGACCTG
>PNJM01000215.1 GCA_013821865.1 Rhodocyclaceae bacterium | reverse complement strand
GCGCGCCTGTTCCCGCATCTGGAGCTGGTCCCGATGCCGCTCGGTTACGTGCTTTACGAGTCCGGCAGCAAATTGCGTCACGTCTATTTCCCGACCACCTCCATCGTGTCCCTGCTCTACGTCATGATCGATGGCGCATCGGCCGAAATCGCCGTGGTCGGCAACGATGGCATCATCGGGGTCGCCCTGTTCATGGGCGGCGAAACCATGCCCAACCGGGCCGTCGTGCAGAGCGCCGGCTACGCCTACCGCTTGAGGGGGCAGTTGCTGAAGCAGGAATTCAATCGCTCCGGCGAGCTGCAGCATCTGTTGCTGCGCTACACCCAGGCCTTGCTGACCCAGATGGCGCAGACGGCGGTGTGCAACCGGCATCATTCGCTCGACCAGCAGCTCTGCCGCTGGCTGCTGCTCTCCCTCGACCGCTTGCCCTCCAACGATCTGGTCATGACGCAGGAGCTGATCGCCAACATGCTCGGCGTGCGCCGCGAGGGCGTCACGGAGGCCGCCGGCAACGTGCAGAAGGCCGGCCTGATCGAGTACAGCCGTGGCCGCATTACCGTGCGCGATCGGGCGGGGCTGGAGGCGCGGGCCTGCGAGTGCTACGCGGTGGTCAAGAAGGAGTTCGATCGCCTGCTCCCGGAGATAATCGTTCCGTGATCCGGTTGCCAGGGCGCGTTCTGTGCGCTAGCGCCCAGACAATCGCCGGGTTTCATTCCAGGCTGCGAAGGGTCCATCCTGGGGAAGCCGTTCCCCCCTGGTCCACATCCGGCATCGGAATTGCATCGCCGCCCCTCCGTGTGCCGCTTGCCGGGTTTCCCCAATACCGGGAGAGTCCACGTGCCGCGCGCCAAGCCTGCCCCTGCCACCAATCGTCTGCTTGCGGCCTTGCCGCGCAAGGACCGTCAGCGTTTTCTGGCGGGCTGCGAGTTGGTCGAGCTGGTGTTTGCCGAGGTACTGGCGGAACCCGGCGAACGCATTCGACACGTTTACTTTCCCACGGAAAGCTTCATTTCCCTGGTAGCGCCGATCGACGGCCGCCCCAGCCTGGAGGTAGGGATGGTCGGCAATGAAGGCATGCTCGGAACCTCCCTCATCCTCGGGGTGGATGTTTCGCCGCTGCACGCCCTGGTGCAGGGGGGAGGCCCGGCGCTGCGCATGGGCGCTGCGCCGTTTCGCCGCGAACTCGAACAGAGCCTTGCGCTGCAACGGGGGCTGAAGCGCTACGTCTATGTGGTGATGGGCCAGCTCGCGCAAACAGCCGCCTGCACCCGCTTCCATGTGGTGGAGGCGCGCCTCGCCCGCTGGCTCCTGATGACGCGGGACCGGGCGCACGCGGACGCGTTTCACGTCACGCACGAATTCCTGGCCTACATGCTGGGCGTGCGCCGCGTCGGCGTCACCAAGGCCGCCACTTCGCTGCAAAAACGCAAACTGATCGGCTATAGCCGCGGGGATGTCACGATTCTCGACCGCGGCGGCCTGGAAGCCGCTTCCTGCGGGTGTTACGCGGCCGACAAGGCGACCTACGCCCGGATGACGGGTTAGCGAAGCAATCGGGCCGCGGCCGAAAATCGCCGTTCAGGGCTTCAGCCGCAAGAGGCGCTTCCGGTCCGGAAGGTCTTCCGGACGGTCCGTCTCCTTCGACATCAACATGCCGTCGATATCAAGGACCTTGACCGCAACACCGTTTATTTCGCGCTCTTCGATGTGCTTCTCGTAGTCGGCGAATTCCCGGGAGGCGGCCACAAACAGAATATCGATACCAATCTCGCCCTCGGCAGCCGTGGAGTACCCCTTGTCCAGCCATTCCTTCTTCGGCAAGTAATCCAGCCTGAGTTTCCGGGCAATATCCTTGATCGCCCGCATGAGCCTGGCGTTGTTCTCCGGGTCCCTCGGAAAAATGCAGTCGATGTCCTTGGTCATCCGCGGAAACCCGTGGATCGCCATAGCCACGCCGCCAAGCAGCGCATATCTCACGCCGTGCTTCTCCAGCTCGGAGAGCACCAGCACGACGTCATCGAGTCCGGGCGCTCTTTTTGCTGGCTCGTCGGGCATTGCGCAGTTCCTCTTCATCGCTCCAGGCGTTCTTTTCCGACAGTGACCTGAAGTAGCGAGGCTTGTCGCGGGCAACGGTCATCGGCACCAAGGTGTTGGCCGATCGCTGCAAGGCGTCGAAGGTATCCAAGGCATCCAAGTACTTCTCCCTGCTCACATGTGAGACGATGGCGTCGACCGCTTCGGCCGTGCCACGGTCGCCGGCCAGGACCTGGGTCCGCTTCTTCTCCTCGAGCAGCCGCGAGATGAACTTGATGGCAATCAGCGGCATCGCCCGGTGGTCGATGGACTGATCGCCGAGCGACCACTTTTCCGTGGTGCGCGGGCTGACGCCGATTTGCGCGGCCAGTTGGGGATAGGACACACCCAGCTCGCGCTTGGCCAAGCGTAAAAAGGTTTGCTGATCCATGCCGCAATGCTACCACCCCATTGGGGTGGCGTCCAATCAACATCATCTTGATCGGTACGGGGACGAATACTTACGCCATCCAGGCCGACGACGGCATCAAGACAACGCCGAAACGAATCCCGCCATCGCATTGAGCGTAGCCTCGGGCTGATCCTTGTGCGGGGAGTGGCGGCAGTCGGCCAGTTCCAGCACATCCACGTCGCCGGATACCCGGTTGCGGATCGCCTCGACCTGCGCCAGCGTGCCGTACTCGTCGTCGATGCCCTGGATCGCCAGTACCGGGCAATCGATCCGCGGCAGGTATTCCTCGATGTTCCAGAAACGGAAATCCGGATGCAGCCAGATGTCGTTCCAGCCCCAGAAGGTTTTTACCGGGTCGCGGTGATACTTGCCGAGCTTCTGCGCCAGATCCGTCGCCTCGAAGGCAACCTTTGCCTTGGCGATGCTCTCGACGGAAATGTCCTCGACGAAGACATGCGGCGCCATGAGGATGAGACCTGAGACGTCTCTTCTGGCTCCACCGGCATGGATAAGCGCGATGGAGCCGCCGTCGGAATGGCCGATCAGCACCGGCTTCCTGATCTCCAGCTTGTCGAGCAGTCTGGGCAGCGCCAGCAGGGCTTCGTCGTGCATGTAGCGCACGGAGAACGGCGCCTCCAGCGTATCCGACTGGCCATAGCCGTAGCGCGAATAGACCAGCGTGCGGCAGCCGGTAGCGGCGGCGACGCGGGCAGGAAAATCGCGCCACATGGCCACCGAGCCGAGGCCTTCGTGCAGGAAGACCAGCGTGGGCCGGTTGAGCTGGTGCGCCGGGATGAGCTGGTATTCGAGCTGGTGGCCGCAGGCTTCGACGAATCCGGTTTGCATCGCGCTACACCCCGAGGAAGCGGTGCATGAGTTCCTCGTTGTCGGACAGCTCGCCGGACGAACCGGAGAACACCACCCTGCCTTTGACCAGCACCACGCTGCGGTCGGCCAGCGCCATCACCGCGCCGTAGTTCTTGTCGACGATCACCGTGGCGATGCCCGAGGCGCGGATGGTCTTGATGATGTTCCAGATCTCCCTGGCGATCAGCGGCGCCAGGCCTTCCGTCGCCTCGTCGAGGATGAGCAGGTCGGGGTTGGTCATCAGCGCGCGGCCGATGGTGAGCATCTGCTGCTCGCCGCCGGAGAGCTGCGCGCCGCCGTTGTTGATGCGCTCGCCCAGCCGCGGGAAGGTGGCCATGACGCGGTCGAAGCCCCACTCGCGGCGGCCGTCCGCGCCGGCGCGCGCCGCCATGACGAGATTCTCGCGCACCGAGAGGTTGGGAAAAATGCCGCGCCCTTCCGGCACGTAGGCGACGCCGCGGCGGGCGATGGCGTGCGGGGCGGCCTGCGTCATGTCCTCGCCGCGCACGCGCACCGTGCCCTGCTTCGGCCGCACCAGGCCGAGCATGGATTTCAGCAGCGTGCTCTTGCCCATGCCGTTGCGCCCCATGAGGCCGATGGTCTCGCCGCGCCGCACGCTGAAATCGACGCCGTGCAGAATGTGGCTGACGCCGTAGTAGGTATGCAGGCCTTCGGCCTGCAGGAGCATGTTCGGCTGCGAGCGCAGCGAGCCGCCGTCACCCCCTTGCGCGGGAAGGGGGGCGGAAGGAAGGCTCATATTGTCAGCCATGGAGCGCGTCTTCCCCGCCGAGGTAGGCAAGCTGCACGGCCGGGCTGGCGCGCACCGCCTCGGGGGTGCCGGATTCGATCACCTCGCCGTTCACCATCACGGTGAGCTTGTGGGCGACGGCGAAGACGGCGTCCATGTCGTGCTCGATGAGCATGATGGCGTGGTCCGCCGCGAGCTTCTTGACCAGCTCGACCATGCGCTGCGATTCGTGCGGCCCCATGCCGGCGAG
>PNJM01000214.1 GCA_013821865.1 Rhodocyclaceae bacterium | reverse complement strand
GGAAGCAATACGCAAAACCGTGGCCGGGCTGCACAAGGCGGCCGGATTCATCCGCGGCCAGCTCGGCCGCCGCCTGACGATCCATGCGATTCCGGAACTGCATTTCGTGCACGACAGCTCGACCGCGCGCGGCATGGAACTGTCCAAGCTGATCGACGAGGCGAATGCGTCGCGCGCCAAGGATGCGGACGAAGGCTGACTTCGCGCCCGCGCACTCCCTGCGCACAAAAATGATGTGATCCGACATGGCGACATCCCCGCCCAAGAAAAAACGCATACCGGTGCATGGCGTTCTGTTGCTCGACAAACCGGTCGGCCTTACCAGCAACGATGCGCTGATCAAGGCGAAGCGCCTGCTCAACGCCGAAAAAGCCGGGCACACCGGCACGCTCGATCCGTTTGCCACCGGTCTGCTGCCCTTGTGTTTTGGCGAAGCGACCAAATTCGCGCAAGACCTGCTCGAAGCCGACAAGACTTACGAGACCGTGGTGCATCTCGGCGTTCGCACCGCTACCGGCGATACCGAGGGCGAGGTGACGGCGACATGCGAAGTAAGCGCTGCGCGCGATCAGATCGAGGCGGTGCTGGCCCGGTTCCGCGGCGAAATAGAGCAGGTTCCGCCCATGCATTCGGCGCTCAAGCGCGACGGCAAGCCGCTGTATGAATATGCGCGCGCGGGCGTGACGCTGGAGCGCGACGCGCGCCGGGTGACGATCCTTGCGCTGGAAATGCTCGATTATCAAGCGCCTTATCTGACCTTGCGCGTGAAATGCAGCAAAGGCACGTATGTGCGCGTGCTGGGCGAAGATATCGGCGCTGCACTCGGTTGCGACGCGCATCTGCGCGAATTGCGCCGCATCGGCGTCGGCAGCCTGACGCTCGATCGCGCGATCACGCTCGATGCGTTTGCCGCAATGCCGGAACCGGATCGTGCACGCGCACTGGCGCCGGTTGATGCGCTGCTTTCTTCATTTCCCGCGGTAAACCTGCCGGAATTGCTGGCGAAGCGCTTTTTGCAAGGGCAAAGATTGGCGCTTGGCAAGGAAGGCATTGCCTTTGCAAATGGCGCAGGTCGCATGCGAGTTTATCGTGCGGACGACGGACAATTGCTCGGCACTGCGCAATTGCAGGAATTCGGCGTGCTTGCGCCGGAGCGGCTGGTGTCGCTCGCTGACCGCTGAAACCCGATAGGCCTGATCCTGTTCGGGCGTAAAAAGCCGCATCGTCAGGGATGGACAAACTGCAGCGTAACCTGCCAGCAACTCTTTGAAAATCAAGCACTTTTTTGATTTAATGCGGCGCAGCATGCTATACTATTCGGCTTTTCCGGATTCGCACCCTTCTGCAGATTAAGACCATGTCAAATACAAAACGCGCCATTCGCAACATCGCCATCATTGCCCACGTCGATCACGGCAAGACGACCCTCGTAGACCAGTTGCTGCGGCAATCGGGCACTTTCCGCGAGAACCAGCATGTCGATGCGCGCGTCATGGATTCCAACGATATTGAAAAAGAGCGCGGCATCACGATTCTGTCGAAGAACTGCGCAGTCGAATATGAAGGCACGCATATCAACATCGTCGATACGCCGGGGCATGCCGATTTCGGCGGCGAGGTCGAGCGCGTGCTGTCGATGGTCGACAGCGTTCTGCTGCTGGTCGATGCAGTCGAAGGCCCGATGCCGCAGACCCGTTTCGTCACGCGCAAGGCGCTGGCGCTGGGCCTGAAGCCGATCGTCGTGGTCAACAAGATCGACCGGCCGGGCGCGCGTCCGGAATGGGTCATCAACGCCACTTTCGAATTGTTCGACAAGCTCGGCGCGACCGAAGCGCAGCTCGACTTCCCGGTGGTATACGCCTCGGCGCTGAACGGCTACGCCATGCTCGACCACAAACAGTCCGGCACCGACATGCGCCCCCTGTTCGAGGCGATCCTCAAGCACGTGCCGCAGCCCGAAGTGAATGCCGAAGGCCCGCTGCAGCTGCGCATCTGCTCGCTCGACTATTCCAGCTTCGTCGGCCGCATCGGCATCGGCCGCATCTCCCGCGGCAGGATCGGCCCGTTGCAGAACGTGCTGGTCATGAAAGGGCCGAATGACCCCGCTCCCATCAAGGCGCGCGTCAATCAGGTACAGGTATTCCACGGCCTCGAGCGCGTGGTAACCGAGGAGGCGCAGGCCGGCGACATCGTGCTGATCAACGGCATCGACGAGATCGGCATCGGCGTCACCCTCTGCGACCCGGCCCAGCCCGACGCCCTGCCCCTGCTGACCGTGGACGAGCCGACGCTGACCATGAACTTCCAGGTCAATACCTCGCCGCTCGCCGGCAAGGAAGGCAAGTACGTCACCAGCCGCCAGTTGCGCGAGCGCCTGCACCGCGAGCTGATGAGCAACGTCGCGATGAAGCTGGAGGAAACCGGGGACGCCGACGTGTTCCTCGTCTCCGGCCGCGGCGAACTGCACCTGACCATTTTACTGGAGAACATGCGGCGTGAAGGCTACGAACTGGCCGTCTCGCGCCCGCGCGTCGTGCTCAAGGAGATCGACGGCGTGAAATGCGAGCCGTTCGAGTTCCTCACGGTGGATTGCGAGGAAACCAACCAGGGTGCCGTCATGCAGGCGCTCGGCGAGCGCCGCGGCGACCTGCAGGACATGCAGCCGGACGGCAAGGGCCGCGTGCGCCTGGAGTACCGCATCCCGGCGCGCGGCCTGATCGGCTTCCAGGGCGATTTTCTCACCATGACGCGCGGCACCGGCATCATGAGCCACGTCTTCGACGACTACGGCCCGGTGAAAGCCGATATCGCCGAGCGCCGCAACGGCGTCCTGATCTCGGCCGAACCCGGCGAGGCCGTGGCCTATGCGCTGTGGAAGCTGCAGGAGCGTGGCCGCATGTTCGTCAGCCCGGGCGAGCAGCTCTACGAAGGCATGATCATCGGCATCAACAGCCGCGACAATGACCTGGTCGTAAACCCCGTCAAGACCAAGCAGCTGACCAATGTCCGCGCCTCCGGCAAGGACGAAGCCATCATGCTCGTGCCGCCGATCCAGATCACCCTGGAAAGCGCGGTGGAATTCATCGCCGACGACGAACTGGTCGAGATCACGCCCAAGTCCATCCGCCTGCGCAAGCGCCACCTCAAGGAACACGAGAGAAGGCGCGCCGGCCGCGAAGCGGCCTGAGTGGCGTGAAAAGGTTTTCCGAGTCGGCGCAACGGCACCGCACCGCCGTGCCCCTGATGTGCAAGATCTACGGGTAAGCCTTACAGCCCCTTGACGGCGTACACCGCCGGCAGATTTCGCCAGGCGCCTTTCACGTCCATGCCGAAGCCGAAGACGTAGCGGTTGGGCAGATGCACCCCGGTGAAGTCGGCGGCAATCGGCTTGGCATGGCCGAGTTCCTTCTCTGCGAACACCGCCGTGTAGCAGGCAGCGGCGCCGGACTCCAGAATCCGTTTTTTGATCGCGGCAAGGGTGATGCCCTCGTCGAGGATATCGTCCACCACCAGCACCGTGCGTCCCTGCACTTCCGCGCGCGGCGGGACGATCCAGGACAGCTCGCCGCCGGTGGTGGTGTCGCCGTAGCGGGTGACATGCAGGTAGTCGAAATCGAGCGGGAAGCGCAGCAGCGGCAGCAGCTGTCCGGTGAATATCACCGCGCCGCCCATGACGGAAAGCACCAGCGGATGCGCCCCTCCCAGCACTGCGGTGATTTCGTCCGCCACGCGACGCACCGCCGCGGCGACCTCGGCCTCGGCGCAGACCAGGTCCGCCTCCTGCAATATCCTTTGCGCTTCCGCCGCCGACAGCATGATGCTCAAGCGCCCAGCTTCAGGCCGGCCAGATATTCGTTGAAGGCCTTGCCCACCTCGGGATGCTTGCGGCCGTAGGCGATGGTCGCCTGCAGGTAGCCGAACTTGGAGCCGCAGTCGTAGCGCGTGCCGCGGAACGGGTAAGCCAGCACGCTCTCCTCTGCCAGCAGCGCGGCGATGGCATCGGTGAGCTGGATCTCGCCGCCGGCGCCGGGCGTCACCTGCCTGATATGGTCGAAAATGCGCGGCGTCAGGATGTAGCGGCCGACCACGGCCAGTGTCGACGGTGCCTTGTCAGGAGCCGGCTTCTCCACGATGGCCCGCACGCGCCGCAATGCGCTGCCGTTCCCGTCCGTGCTGACGATGCCGTACTGGCGCGTATCCTCGCGCGGCACGTTCTGCACGCCGAGCAGCGAGCACTGGTGTTCGCGGAAAGCTTCCGTCATCTGGCGCATCACCGGCGGCTCGCCGTCGATCAGGTCGTCCGCCAGCAGCACGGCGAAGGGCTCGTCACCCACCACCGGCGCGGCGCACAGCACGGCGTGCCCCAGGCCAAGCGGCTCG
>PNJM01000213.1 GCA_013821865.1 Rhodocyclaceae bacterium | reverse complement strand
TTTTGCGGCCCTGCATGGCGCACATGGAGGCGCCGTTGCCCAGGTGCGCCACCACGACGCGGCCGCCGGCCTTCGCGCCGAAATGGTCCGGCAGGACGTGGGCGATGTATTCGTAGGAGAGGCCGTGAAAGCCGTAGCGCTTGATGCCCGTTTCGCTCAGGGCGCGCGGCAGGGCGAACCGGCGGGCGATGGCCGGCTGCGTCTGGTGGAACGCCGTGTCGAAGCAGGCAATCTGCGGCACGCCGGGCAGCAGGCCGTGCAAGGCCCGGATGCCGGCGACGTTGTGCGGTTGATGCAGCGGCGCCAGCGGAATGAAGCCGGCCAGTGCGTCGATGGCCTCGTCGTCGAGCACGGCCGGCTGGGCATAGCGCTCGGCGCCATGCACCACGCGGTGGCCGACGGCGGCGATCCGCCAGCCGCTGTCGTGCTCGCGCAGCCATTGCAGCAGGAAATCCAGCGTCCTGTGGTGCTGCTCGTCGGCCGGCAGGCCGGCGAACTGCTCCAGTGCAAGATCGGCAAGCGCGTTGCCCGAGGCGTCCTGCGCTTTCAGCCGCGGCCTGGCGCCGATGCCGTCGAGCTCGCCGCGCAGCGCCGCTTCGCGGCGCAATTCCGCGTTCCACTCGAACAGCGCGAACTTGATGCTGGACGAGCCGGCGTTGATGGTGAGGAGGGCCTGGGTCATCTTGGGAAGCTTTTCAAGTGTTTTTTGTCTGCTTCCGCTTGGCGTCGGCCATCAGCAGCGCGATGGCGCAGGAGGCGGCGCGCGCTTCCGCGGTGTCGGCGCGGCTGGTGAGCGCGATCGGCACGCGCGCGCCCACCACCACGCCGGCGAGCAGCGCGTCGGCCAGATATTCGAGCTGCTTGGCCAGCATGTTGCCGGATTCGAGGTCCGGCACCACCAGGATGTCAGCGCGCCCGGCCACGGCGGAGAGGATGCCCTTGGTCTTGGCGGCGACGATGGACACCGCGTTGTCGAAGGCCAGCGGCCCGTCCAGCACGCCGCCGCGAATCTGGCCGCGCTCGGCCATCTTGCACAGGGCCGCCGCGTCGATGGTGGCGCGCATCTTCGGCGTGACGATTTCCACCGCGGCGAGTATCGCCACCTTCGGCTCCACCGTGCCCATGATGAGCGCGAGGTCGATGGCGTTCTGTACGATGTCGACCTTGCATTCCAGGTCCGGCTCGATGTTGATGGCGGCGTCGGTGATGAGCAGGGGGCGCGGATAGGTCGGCACGTCGGCGACGAAGACGTGGCTGATGCGCCGCGCCGTGCGCAGGCCCGTCTCGGCGGACACCACCTCGCCCATCAACTCGTCGGTGTGCAGCGATCCCTTCATCAGCGCCTCGGCGCGGCCCGAGCGCACCAGCGCCACCGCCTGCGCCGCCGCGGCGTGGCTGTGCGGCACGTCGATGATTTCCATGGAGCCGAGATCGAAGCCCTGTTCCTTTGCGACGGAGCGGATCTTCTCGGCCGGGCCGACCAGGATCGGGATGATGAGACCTGCCTCGGCCGCCGTGACCGCGCCCTGCAGCGAGGCGGCATCGCAGGGATGGGCTACGGCCATCCTGACGGGCGCCATGCCCTGGGTGCGCGCCAGCAGGTGCTGGTAGCGCGCCTCGCGGTCGAGGATGGTCACCTCGGGCAGCTCGATGCGCGGACGCTTGATCTTCTCGGCGGGCGCCAGCACCTCGGCGGTGCCGCGGATCACCTTCTGCCCGTCCTGATTGGTGCACACGCAGTCGAAGATGATGTGGTGGTTGTGGTCGAACTTGCGCGTCGCCGTCAGCGTCACGGTGATGGTGTCGCCCAGCCCGACCGGGCGCGAGAAGTGCAGCGTCTGGTCGATGTAGATGGTGCCCGGGCCGGGGAACTGCGTGCCGAGCACGGTCGAGATCAGCGCGCCGCCCCACATGCCGTGGGCGATGACCTCGCGGAACATGCTGCTCTTGGCGTATTCGGGATCGACGTGGGCGGGATTGACGTCGCCCGACATGACGGCGAAGAGCTGGATGTCCTCCGGCTTCAGCGTGCGTGTTAGTGTTGCCGAATCGCCGACCTTGATCTCGTCGTAGGTGCGGTTCTCGATGTACTCCATGGGGGTCATGATCGGTTCCCGGAAGAAAAATCTCTTTCGTTCAAATTATGTTCGCAAAATTACGCAGTCATTGCGCGAGATCGACAATTCAGCGCTTGGCGTATGTGATGCGGTAGATGGCCCCGGCATGATCGTCGGACACCAGCAGCGAGCCGTCCGGCAGCACCAGCACATCCACCGGCCGGCCCCAGGCGCGCTCGCCGTCGAGCCAGCCCTCGGCGAAAGTCTCGTAGCCCGTGGCCTTGTTGCCCCGCAGCCGCACCAGCGAGATGCGGTAGCCGAGCTTCTTCGAGCGGTTCCACGAGCCGTGCTCGGCGATGAGGATCTGGTTGCGGTATTCCGGCGGGAACATGGAACCGGTGTAGAAGCGCATGCCGAGCGAGGCCACGTGAGGGCCCAGGTTCTGCGCCGGCGGCGTGAACTCCGCGCAGGGGCGCTTTCTGCCGTATTCCGGATCGGGCAGTGTGCCGCCGTGGCAATAGGGGTAACCGAAGTGCATGCCGGCGCGCGGCGCGTGGTTGAGTTCGTCCGGCGGCGCGTCGTCGCCGAGCCAGTCGCGGCCGTTGTCGGTGAACCACAGCTCCTTCGTCTCCGGATGCCAGTCGAAGCCCACCGAGTTGCGCACGCCGCGGGCATACACCTCGAGACCGGAGCCGTCGGCGCTTTTGCCAACATCGATGCGCATGATGCCGGCGTAGCGCTCCGCATCCGGTTCGCAGATGTTGCAGGGCGCTCCCACCGGCACGTACAGCCTGCCGTCCGGGCCGAAAGCGATGAACTTCCAGCCGTGGTGCGTCTCCGTCGGAAAGGTGCCGCGCACTGCAGCGGGCTGCGGAGGATTTGCCAGGCGCTTCTCGATATCGTCGAAGCGCAGTATGCGGCTCACCGCCGAGACGTACAACGCCCCGTTGCCGAATGCCACGCCCACCGGCATGTTCAGGCCTTCGGCGACGAGCGTGGTCTGCGTCGCGCGATAATTCGCATCGAACTTCACGGCATGCACCTTGCCCGCCCGCATCGAGCCGACGAACAGCGTGTTCTCCGCTCCCAGGGCCATGGCGCGGGCGTTGTCGACGCGGGCGAAGAGTTCGATATGGAAGCCGGGCGGCAGCTTGATCTTCTCCAGCGGCAAGGCCTGCGCCCGGGCCAGGCCGGCGGCGGCGATCAGCATCAGGAAAAGGATTCTGCGCATGGAAGCTCCGGGAAGGCTGGCAGCATAGCAAAAGATCGCCGCCATTCCCGCGAAGCCGTCGCCAGCTGCGGGCGCGACGATGACGACGACTGCCCTGTCGACGGCGGTCAGGCCGAATTGCTCAGAGTGAAGATTTCGTAGGCGGCGCAGCGCTCGACGGGCGCTCCGGTAATCATGGTCATGTTCTTGCCGTCCATGCGGAACGGCACCCGCTTGCCCGGCCGGAGCATGCCCGGCGCCACAACCACCGCGGCTGCACCATCGAGTGTAGGCACGCGCGGCAGCACGATGGCCTTGGCCGGCACCCTGTTCCCGGCAGCGCTGCCGCCCCAGGTGATCATGGTGGGAATGGCGAAGGGCGCGTATTTCTGCAGGCCGAGTTCGGCACGCCGCTGGTCGCCGCTGACCAGACGCCGCGCCAGGCAGATGTGAATCTTGCCGCGATCCTGGGAGCGCAGCCCGACGAGGGCGCCGACGGAGAGCGAATTGCTCCCGCCGCTCAAGTATTGCAGGGCGAAGCCGACGGGGCTTTCGTTGATGACCGACCATTCGCTGAGGTCGAGTGCCGACGATGCCGCTCCGGCCGATACGCTGTCGTCGCGGCGGCGCTTGAGGGCCGGGCCCGAGAGCAATGACCAGAGATCGTCGAGTCCGGCGGCGAGTTCGACCCTGGGCCTGAAGTGCTGGCGCGCGAAGCGGCGCGTCGGCGGCGCGCTCCACAGCAGGAGCAGGCTGTTCAGCATGGACAGGTACTGGGGCCGGCGCGCCACGGTAGGAAGGCCGATCTTCGACGGCAGCGCGCCATGCGCGAGGGCATCGATCTGGCCGTTCAGCTTTTTCAGCAGGGGGCCGCAATCGAGCAGCAGGTCGCCGCTCTGGATCTCGACCTTGTGCCATTTCTGCAGCGAACGGCCCGGCCCCCCCTCCTCGCGCTGCTGGATGAGGAAGCATCCTTCGCGGCCGTCGGCTTTTCGCGCCGCCCCCTTCGCGTCCAGCAGTTCGGCCAGCGCGACATGCCGCTCCAGGTAGAAGCGGATGCGGTCCAGTTCGCCGGGAGCCATGCGTACCGGCTCGGCGAAGGCCAGCAGCAGC
>PNJM01000212.1 GCA_013821865.1 Rhodocyclaceae bacterium | reverse complement strand
ACCAGGCTGCCGCCCGCTTTCTCCTTCTCCACCCAGCCGAGGCGGTAATGCCTGCCCGGCTCACCCTTGGCGAGTTCGACGGGATAGACCTTGATGGCCGCCACTTCGAGCGGGCAGCCCTTCTCGCACTTGCCGCAGCCGGTGCACTTGTCCGAGTGCACGACGGGAATGAAGAGAGCGTGCTTGCCGGTGCGCGTGTTGAGTCGCTGCTCCAGTGTGATCGCCTTGTCGATCAGCGGGCATATGCGATAGCAGATGTCGCAGCGCAGGCCGAGGAAGTTGAGGCAGTTCTCCTGGTCCACCAGTACCGCCAGTCCCATCTTCGACTTGTTGATGTCGGTGAGCTGGTGGTCCAGCGCGCCGGTCGGGCAGGCCTTGACGCAGGGAATGTCCTCGCACATCTCGCACGGGAGGTTCCGCGCGACGAAGTACGGCGTTCCGGTCGACACCGGTTCTTCCGGCCGGGCAAGGTGCAGGATGTCGTAGGGGCAATCGCGCACGCACATGCCGCAGCGGATGCAGGCACCGAGGAAATCCTTCTCCGCCAGCGCGCCCGGCGGCCGGATGGCCATGGGCGGCAGCGCCTTCGCCTGCTTGGCATAGAGGCCGAGGCCCAGGGCGAACAGGCCCACGCCGCAGGCCATTCTGGCGGATTCAAGAAGGAACTGCCGGCGCGCCTGGGCGGCGGCGGACGCCTTCCTGTTCTTGTCGGGTTCCATCATGCGTGCCAAGTTGCGCATCCCGGCGGGCGGCGTGATGCCGCCCGCCGGCGCGCTCCCTGATGCCTTATCCGGTCAGGCCTTGACGATCTTCACCGCGCACTTCTTGAAGTCGGTCTCTTTCGAGATCGGGCAGGTGGCGTCCAGCGTCAGCTTGTTCACCAGGCGGTGCTCGTCGAAGAAAGGGATAAAGACCAGCCCTTCCGGCATGCGGTTGCGCCCGCGCGTATTCACGCGCAGCTGGATCTCGCCGCGGCGGGTGACCGCCTTGACCGGATCGCCATGCTTCATGCCGCGCTTCTCGGCATCCTTCGGGTGCATCCACACCACGGCGTCCGGGAAGGAGCGGTAGAGCTCGGGCACGCGGCGCGTCATGGTGCCGGTGTGCCAGTGTTCGAGCACGCGGCCGGTGCATAGCCACAGGTCGTATTCCTTGTCCGGCTGTTCGGCGGCCGGCTGGTAGGGCAGTGCGATGATCAGGGCCTTGCCGTCCGGCTTGCCGTAGAACCTCACGCCCTCGCCCTTCTTCACGTAGGGATCGTAGCCCTCGCGGTAGCGCCACAAGGTCTCCTTGCCATCGACCACCGGCCAGCGCAGGCCGCGCACCTTGTGATAGGTGTCGAACTCGCCGAGATCCTTGCCCTTGCCCAGGCCGAACCTGCGATATTCCTCGAACAGGCCCTTCTGCACGTAGAAGCCGAAGACATCGGATTCGTCGTTGGTGTAGCCGGCCCAGGCATGGGCGTTGGTCTTGGCGGCTTCCGCCTTGTCGAACTTGTTCACCTGGCCGTTGGCGTAGAGCACCTCGTAAAGGGTCTTGCCCTTGTACTCGGGGTTCTTGTCGAGCAGCTCGGCCGGCCACACTTCGTCGGTCTTGAAGCGCCTGGAGAACTCCATGTACTGCCACAGGTCGGACTTGGCCTCGCCCGGCGCCTTCACCTGCTGGCGCCAGAACTGGCCGCGGCGCTCGGCGTTGCCGAAGGCGCCTTCCTTCTCCATCCACATGGCGGAGGGCAGGACGAGATCGGCCGCCATCGCCGTCACCGTCGGGTAGGCGTCCGAGACGACGATGAAGTTCTCCGGATTGCGGAAGCCCGGGTAGGTCTCGCCGTTGATGTTCGGGCCCGCCTGCATATTGTTGGTGGTGGTGGTCCAGTAGAAGTTGAGCTTGCCATCCTTCAGCATGCGGCTTTGCAGGACGGCGTGGAAGCCCGGCGCCGGCTGGATCGTTCCGGCCGGCAGCTTCCATATTTCCTCTGCCTTCTTGCGGTGATCCGGGTTCATGACGACCATGTCGGCCGGCAGGCGGTGGGCGAAGGTGCCCACCTCGCGCGCCGTGCCGCAGGCCGAGGGCTGGCCGGTCAGCGAGAAGGGGCTGTTGCCCGGCTCGGAGATCTTGCCCACCAGCAGGTGCACGTTGTAGATCATGTTGTTCACCCAGGTGCCGCGGGTGTGCTGGTTGAAGCCCATGGTCCAGTAGGAGGTGACCTTGGTCTTCGGGTCGGCATAGGTCTTGGCCAGCGCCTCCAGCCTGTCCTTCGGCACGCCGGACAGCTGCGAGGTGTAGTCGAGCGTATAAGTGGAGACGAACTGCTTGAATTCATCGAAGCCGATCGGATCCATCTTGTTCGGATCGCCCTTCGGCTTGCCTTCGGCGCCGGGATAGCCGTTGTTGTTGGCGACCTGCTCGAGCGGATGGTTCGGGCGCAGGCCGTAGCCGATGTCGGTGACGCCCTTGGCGAAGTTCACGTGCTTCGATACGAACTCCTGGTTCACCGCGTTGTTCTGGATGATGTAGTTGCAGATGTAGTTGAGGATCGCCAGGTCGGTCTGCGGCTTGAAGATCAACTCGGCGTCCGCCACTTCGCAGGAGCGGTGCGAGAAGGTGGACAGCACATGCACCTTGACATGCCTGGCGGTGAGGCGGCGGTTGGTGATGCGCGACCAGAGGATCGGGTGCATCTCCGCCATGTTCGATCCCCACAGCACGAAGGCATCGGCGTGCTCGGCGTCGTCATAGACGCCCATCGGCTCGTCGGCGCCGAAGGTGCGCATGAAGCCCATCACGGCGGAGGCCATGCAGTGGCGGGCATTCGGGTCGATGTTGTTGGAGCGGAAGCCGGCCTTGAACAGCTTGTTGGCGGCATAGCCTTCCCAGATGGTCCACTGGCCCGAGCCGAACATGCCGACCGAGGCCGGCCCCTTGGCCTTCAGCGCAGCCTTGAGCTTTTCCTCCATGATGTCGAAGGCCTGCTTCCAGGTGACCGGCGCGAACTCGCCGTTCTTGTCGAACTTGCCGTCCTTCATGCGCAAGAGCGGCGTGGTGAGGCGGTCCTTGCCGTACTGGATCTTCGACAGGAAGTAGCCCTTGACGCAGTTGAGACCCTTGTTCACCGGTGCGTCCGGATCGCCCTGCGTCGCCACGACGCGGCCGTCCTTGACACCTACCAAGACACCGCAGCCGGTGCCGCAATAGCGGCACACGCCCTTGTCCCAGCGCACGCCGTCGGGCGCCTGCGCCAGGGCTTCCGGAGCGGTCAACGTGATGCCGGCCGCCGTGGCGGCCGCCGCAGCCGCATTGGCTTTGATGAATTCGCGTCGCGTCAGTTTCATTTCAGGCCTCCTTCTCAGGATCAGATTCGAATTGGTGATAGACCATCGCAACCGACATCACGCCATCCATCCGGCTGAGTCGATCGTAGGTGCCGACGGTCTCGCCGTCGTCGTCGGTCTCGATGGTGACGACGAACTTGCCGTCCTCCGTGGCGGCATGGATCTCCACGCCGGGAGTCTGCTCAAGTCCGCTGCGCACCGCGCCAGCCCGACCGGGCTGCGCATTGACGATGACACTGGAAATATTCATTCGGTATTAAGCGGGCAATGACCCATTGCCTGAAGGGATTAGCGCTCATCCTAGTCCAAGCACAACCCGAAACGTCTTGATAAATGTCAAGTTTTCGAACTAATTTCCCGCGTCGCACAAGACCGTGAATACAACTTATGCGCTATAGAATGCGCGTTTGTGGGCAGCGCAGCACGGCGCTCCGTCATCGCGTGCTACTCTTGCGCCGACCGTTTAATGCACTGGAACATGCGGATGATTTACACCCGATTCGCTCTGGCGCTGCTGCTTGGACTGATGATACCGGCGCATGCGGCCGGCTTACCCGGAAACGCTCCCAACATCGCCGCCGCCGCCGACCTCAAGTTTGCGCTGAGCGAGGCGGCCGACGAATTCGCACGCGCCACCGGCCGCCCGGTCAGCCTGACTTTCGGCTCCTCCGGCGTCTTCCGCAGGCAGATCGCCCAGGGCGCGCCGTTCGAGATGTTCCTCTCCGCGGACGAAGCCTACGTCGAGGCGCTTCACAAGGAAGGCCGCACCGAAGGCGCGGGCGCGCTCTACGCCACCGGCCGCATCGTCCTCTTCCTGCCCCACGGCTCCGCGGTGAAAGCAGACAGGGGGTTGCACGATCTCGCCACGGCGGCGAAGGACGGCCGCCTCAAGCATCTCGCCCTGCCCAACCCGGAGCATGCCCCCTACGGCCGCGCGGCGCGCGAGGCATTGCAGCATGCCGGCGTCTGGGAGGCGGTAAAGGACAAACTGGTGCTGGGCGAGAACGCCGCGCAGGCGGCGCGCTTCGCCTCGAGCGGCTCGGCGCAGGCGGCGATCCTGCCCTACTCGCTGACACGGGCGCCGGATCTCTCTGACAAGGGCGCTTCT
>PNJM01000211.1 GCA_013821865.1 Rhodocyclaceae bacterium | reverse complement strand
AGCAGCCGCCGGCGAGGGTGGCAAGTTCATGCCCTGCGGCCCGCTTTGTGGATTGAGGTTCGCGTTCCATGTCGATGAGACAGCACCCTCCGAAGCGGGTTCAGGTCGCGAGATGATAGCCCGTAATCCCATTTCCAGACATCCGTGACTTTGTCCCCCAAGGGGACTGCCTTCGGTCGTAGAATTGCGGGAACTCACGGACACAAGCAATGCATGTCATCGTCCTGGGCGCCGGCCTGACCGGCGTCACCACCGCCTGGTATCTGAGGCAGGCCGGCCACGAGGTCACGGTCATAGACCGGCAGCCCGCGGCCGGCCTGGAGACCAGCTTCGCCAACGGCGGTCAGATCTCGGTCAGCCACCCGGAACCGTGGGCCAATCCCGGCGCGCCGGCGCAGGTGCTGCGCTGGCTTGGGCGGGAAGATGCGCCGTTGCTGTTCCGGCCGCGCGCCGACTGGCGGCAATGGGCATGGGGATTGCGTTTTCTCGTCGAATGCCTGCCCGGCCGCACCCGGCGCAATACCGGGGCCATCGCCAATCTCGCTCTTTACAGCCACACCCGGCTGCAGGCGTTGCGCGAGGCAACAGGCATCGAATACGACCATCTCGGCAGCGGCATCCTGCATGTCTTTTTCGAGGCCCGGGAATTCGCCCGGGCGGAGCTGCGGGCAACGCTGCTGCGCGGCTTCGGCATGCGCGCCGAGGTGCTGGATGCAAGCGGCTGCGTCGCCATCGAACCGGCTCTCGCGCACTGCCGCGACACGCTCGCCGGAGGGCTTTACGCCCCCGAGGACGAATCGGGCGACGCCTGGAAATTCACTAATCGGCTCGCGGCCCTGTGCGTGGAAAACGGCGCGTCATTCCGCTACGATGCGCGGATCGAGGCACTCGACGTGCGGGGCAACCGCGTCACCGCGGCCAGCATCCTGGATGCCGGCACCGGCCGCGATCGGATTGAGGGCGACGCCTTCATCGTCGCTCTCGGCAGCCACAGCTCGCTGCTCCTGCGGTCGCTCGGCGAGGAGTTGCCGATCTATCCCGTGAAAGGCTATTCGGTCACGCTGCCTCTCGCGCCGGACGCAAAGGCGCCGCAAGTGAGCATTACCGACGAATCGCGCCGCATCGTCTGTTCGCGTCTGGGCAACCGCCTGCGCGTCGCCGGCACGGCCGAGCTCACCGGCTACGACACGGCCATCAATCACAAGCGCTGCGAGGCGATCCTGCGGCGCATGCGCGAACTGTTTCCGCAAATCGAAGCCGCCGGCGAGATCGAATACTGGGCCGGGCTGCGACCGGCGACGCCGAGCAACGTGCCGATCATCGGCAGGGTTCGTTGCGAAAATCTCTATTGCAACACCGGCCACGGTACGCTCGGCTGGACGCTGGCTTGCGGTTCGGCGCAGGCGGTCGCCGATATCGTCAGCGGACACAGGCCAGGGGTGGAATTTCCATTCCATGGCCTGTCCCGCGGGGACTTCCTTTGGTCGTAAGGCGGATTTGGTCTACATTGAAACTCCAGAGCATTTGCGGAGATCGCCATGAACCGCCATTCTCTTTTATTGATTGCCCTGCTTGCCGCCGCAGCCGGCGCACAGGCGCAAACCACCTATTGCAGGCAGATCGGCAACAACAAGACCTACTGCAGCGGTGGAGTCATCATCCACCAGTTCGGCAACACGACCGTCATTCCGAATTCAACGCCGATGGAGCCGGGGGGCTTTCCGGCTCTGCCCAACGCCATGCAACAGAACAATTCCATGCCCACGTTTGCCGCACCCTATTCGCCGGCGGGTACGCAGAACATGCTGCCGACACCCGCCCCTCCTTACCAGTTGCCTGTTCAGCCGGCACCCCAGCAGGGACAGGTGCTGGTCGTTCCGCCCAGTGGTTCGCGCGTTTGCCACCAGTTCGGCACTGTTATGGTCTGCAACTGAGCGCTGCGCATTCTGCATGGGCTAACATATGCCCATGACTGTGCCCCGGCCGACCACCGAAATTTTACAATCGACGGAAGCACCGCATGCAGCGGACTGAAACCGCCTGGCCGGCGGTGTTCACCGCCACGCTCTGCGGCGTAGCGGTTGCCATGAACATCGGCAAGGTGCCGATCGCCCTGCCGCAACTGCGCGAGGAATTCGATCTTTCGCTCGTCGCCGCCGGATGGATGGTGGCCACCTTCAACACCATCGCCGTTCTCTCCGGCGTCTTCATCGGCATCTGGGTGGACCGCGTCGGCGCCCTGCGCTTCTGCCTTATTGGCCTGGCGGCCAGCGCGCTCGGCGGCATCCTCGGCATCGCCGGGCCGGACGCGAATGCGCTGCTGCTGTCCCGCGTGGCGGAAGGATTCGGCTTCATCGCCATCGCCGCATCGGCGCCCACTCTTGTATCGGCCGCGACGGCACCTTCGCAGCGCCGCCTCTCTCTCAGTATCTGGAGCAGTTTCATGCCGGCCGGTGCCAGCCTGAGCATTCTGCTGGCGCCGCCGATCCTCGCGTCGGCAGGCTGGCGCGGCCTGTGGTGGCTCGTCCTGGGCATGCTCGCCGTTGCCGTGCTTGCTCTCGTGTCGCGACGGCAGGACTACGCCAGCATCGCATCGCGGCCGCATGAAGGCATGGCGGATGTGAAGCAGGCTCTGCATCAGTCCACCCCCTGGCTGCTGACGCTGGCATTCTCCTTTTATTCGCTGCAGTTCTTCGCCGTGGCCAACTGGCTGCCGACATTTCTCAAGGAGCAGCGCGATCTGTCGCCGGTGTCCATCGCCTTGCTCAGCGCGCTGGTGATTGCCGTCAACGTGCCGGGCAATCTGCTTGGCGGCATGCTGCTCCACCGCCACACGAATCGCGGCCGGCTGATTGCGGCGGCCTCATTGACGATGGGACTGTGCGGCATCGGCATTTTCTCCGATGCCCTGCCGGATCTCGCACGTTATGGACTGTGCCTGACGCTGACCTTCATCGGCGGGGTGATCCCGGCCGCAGTGCTGTCGTCCCCTTCCGTGCTCGCCGCCAATCCGCAGCAGATCGGCACGCTGCAAGGGCTTTTCCTGCAGGGCGCCAACTTCGGCCAGTTTGTCGGCATGCCGCTCATCGCCGGAGTCGTCGCAGCGAGCGGTCATTGGGGTTCGGCGCTCGCCGTGACGGGCCCCGCCGCGGCAATCAGCACCGCCATCGGCCTGGTACTCAGCCGCAGAAGGCTCTAGCAGCCATGCCGTTACGCGCGCTTTACGTCGATTTCAATTCCTACTTCGCCTCGGTCGAGCAACAGTTGCAGCCCCGGCTGCGCGGCAAGCCGGTCGGCATTCTGCCGGTGCTGGCCGAGACCACCTGCTGCATCGCCGCCAGCTACGAAGCCAAGCGCTTCGGCGTCAAGACCGGCACGATCGTCGCGGAAGCGCGGAAGCTGTGTCCGGATATCCATTTCGTCCTGGCGCGCCCGGCGGTCTATGTCGAACACCACCGCCGGCTGGTCGAGGCGGTCGAGTCGTGCGCCCATGTCGAGCGCGTCCTCTCTATCGATGAGATGGTCTGCTTCCTCACCGGCAGCGACCGGCAGCGCGAACGGGCGCTGGCCCTGGCGGCGCAGATCAAGCGCAGCATCGCCGAGCGGGTCGGCAGCGAACTGCGCTGCTCGATCGGCATCGCGCCCAACACCTTTCTCGCCAAGGTCGCTTCCGACATGAAGAAGCCGGATGGCTGCGTCGCCATCGAGGACGGCGATCTGCCCGACTGCCTGTTCGGCCTCGACCTGAGGGACTTGTGCGGCATCGGCAAGGCAATGGAGCAGCGCCTGCACCGCAGCGGCATCCGCACGGTGCGCGAGCTGTGCCTGGCCGGCAGGAGCGAATTGCGCCACGCCTGGGGCAGCATCGAGGGCGAGAAGGTGCATGCCCGGCTGCGCGGCGAGGAGTTGCCGGATCGGCTGTCGCAGCGCGGCGGCGTCAGCCACTCCCATGTGCTGCCGCCGGAGCTGCGCACGCCGGAAGCGGCTCATTCGGTACTGCACCGCCTGCTGCAAAAGGCGGCCATGCGGCTGCGCAGCTACGGCTGCATTGCCGGCGCAATGCGCATCAAGGTCAAATTCCTCAACCGCGAAAACTGGGACAACAGCGTGCTCTTCGATCCGACTAGCGATACGCTGAAGCTGCTTGAAGCACTGGAGCAGTTGTGGGCCGCCTATCCCGGGAAGAAGGCGACGCCGCTGGCCGTCGCAGTCGCCCTTTCAAGGCTGGACGAGCAGGAACACCAGTCCCGTTCGCTCTTCGACGAAGGCCGCCCCCACGACAAACTGAATGTGGCAATCGACGCCGTCAATCTGCGCTACGGCAAGCACTCGCTCTATTTTGGCGGCGCGCACACAGCCCTCGCGGCCGCACCGATGCGCATCGCCTTCGGTCATATCCCCGATCTCGAGACCGAGGGCGACGATTAGAAAGTGATTACAGCCGGACGCTTACGCTTACTGCGTGTCA
>PNJM01000210.1 GCA_013821865.1 Rhodocyclaceae bacterium | reverse complement strand
CCGCGTCGCCGGCATCGGCCCGCACCTCGACCACCCGCCCCGGCACCTGGGCGGCGAGGGTGGCCTGCCTGACGGCCTCGACCACCGCCTCGGCGGGATAGGTCAGGTCGATCTCGCGCAACTCGACCACGGCCGTCGCCGGCGGCGCGGCTTGCGCCAAGGCGAGCCCCGGCAGCAGAAGCCCCGGCAAGAGGGACAGCAGAATCAGTGTTCGGCTTTTCATGGATGAATATTAGCATTTACTTATATTCTTTGTCAAACTTTCCCCCGGCTTTCCCAGAAAAGCAAAAGGCCGCCTGGCTTCGGAACCCGGCGGCCTTCCCTGTCGCGTCTTCGCCTTCAGCGCTTCAGTTTCATGATGCCCAGCGCCCTCATGACCATCTTCTCGAAGACCGGCTCGGTGGTGCCTTTCCTCATCTTGCGCATGAAGTACTTCTCGAAGGCGATCTTGGCCAGGTGCACCCATTTGCCCTCGGAGAACCAGTTCACGTTGCGCGGCGGAATCTGCGGCAGGGCGACGAAAGCCACGCCGGTGTCGCCGAAGTCCGCCAGGCACACCGCGTTCCAGGTCGCCCTCTCATAAGGCGCCTTGCCGTCGAGCTCGGCGCGGATGTTGCGCGCCGTCGCGGTGACCATCGATTCGATCATGTAGCCGGTCTTCGGCGCGCCGGTCGGCACCGGGGTCGCCTCGACCGGCGGGATAGCGACGCAGACGCCGACCGCGTAGATGTTCCTGAACTTCGGGTTGCGCTGATACTGGTCGATCAGGATGAAGCCGCGCGGATTGGTCAGGCCCTCGATGCCGAACACGGCGTCGATGCCCTTGAAGGCGGGCAGCAGCATCGCGTACTTGAACTCCAGCACGTGTTCCTTCTTCGGCGTGCCGTCCTCGTTATGCTCGGTAACGGACATCCTGCCCGCCTCGACCTTGGTCGTCCTGGCGTTGCAGATCCACTTGATGTGCCGCTCGCGGAAGGCCGACTCGAGCAGGCCCTTCGAGTCGCCGACGCCGCCCAGGCCGAGATGGCCGATATACGGCTCGGCGGTGACGAAGGTCATCGGCACCTTGTCGCGGATCTTGCGCCGGCGCAGGTCGGTATCCATGATCGCGGCGAACTCGTAGGCGGGGCCGAAGCAGGACGCCAGTTGCACCGCGCCGACGACGACCGGGCCGGGATTCTTGACGAACTCGCCCCAGGCCTTTTCCGCCTCGACCGCATGGTCGACGTGGCAGATGGACTGGGTGTGGCCCCCCGGCCCGAGTCCTTCGATCTCGTCAAAAGCGAGCTTCGGGCCGGTGGCGATGACGAGGTAGTCGTAGTCCATCATGCTGCCGTCGCCCAGCTCCAGCCGGTTCTGGTCCGGATGCACGCGGGTGACGCCAGCCGGCGAGAAGGCGATGTTCTTGCGTCCGAGAATGGTCGCCAGATCGAGCTCGATGTCCTCGCGCTTGCGCCAATTGACCGCCACCCAGGGATTCGACGGCACGAAATGGAAACGCGGCGAGTCCGAGACGACGGTGACTCGGTCTTCCTTGCGCAGGCTCTCCCGAAGCTCGAACGCCGCGGGCAGGCCACCGATGCCGGCGCCCATGATCACGACATGTGCCATCCAGGTCTCCTCCAAAGGAATTGCTATCTGCCGGAGCTTCCGGCGGTGCCGGACATTATGGTGTCTCGAACTGGCCAAATGTAATCGCGATTGCGATCGGCCGATAATGGCACTCTATCACTTCAGGCTTGAAGGTTTCCCCCGCCAGATGTTGCGGCAGTTGGTTTCGCGCACGAACAGCGTCGAGACCGCCCCCAGCGCGGCGAATCCGGCCAGGAGCAGCAGGCCGGTGCGGTAGTCGGCGGCGGTGTACAGGCGCGCCCCGCCCTCCATGGCGCCCTGCCAGCTGCTGTCCATGGCCCGGCCGACCAGGGGCTGCAGAATGGCCGGGCCGAGGAAGACGCCGACGTTCACCACGCTGGTGGCCATGCCGGAGAGCAGCGGCGGATTCACTTCCTTGGCACAGGCCCAGGACAGCGTCAGACTGGCCGTGACCAGCCCCATGACGCCGCACACGCCATAGGTGACGGCCAAGGGCAGCGGTCCGCCGAATATCCACACCAGCCAGCCGAGCGCGTGCAGGACGGCACCGGCCACCATGATCGGCTTGCGCCTGCCCATGCCGTCGGAGAGGCGCCCGATCACGGCGCAGCCGATGGCGAAGCCGATGAAATACACGCTGATGTGGTTGGAGGCCACGCCGCGCGTCATGCCGTGCACCTGGGTCAGATACGGCACCGCCCACAGGCCGGCGAAGGCGAAGAAGCTGCCGGCGATGCCGAGGTTCACGAAGAAGCCCGGCCAGGTGGCGGGGTTCTTCATCACCGCGCCAAGTCCCGACAGCCATGCCGTGCGGTCGACCCGCACAGCCCCGGCACGCTGCCCCGCGGACGCCTCCACCGGATGATCCCTCACATAGAACCAGGACAGCAGGCCGATGGCCAGCGACAGCACGCCGACCACCACGAACACCGAGCGCCAGCCCGCCGCCTGGGCCGCCCAGGCCAGCGGCGCACCGGCCGTGACCGAGCCGATGTTGCCGATGAACATCGCCGCGCCGGTCAGCGTGGCGAAGCGGCTCTCCTCGAACCAGACGGCGATGAGCTTCAGCATGGCGATGAAGGCCACCGAGACGCCGAGGCCGACCAGCGTGCGCCCGATCACCGCGATCTCGAAGCTGGGCGCCAGGCCGAACAGCAGGCTGCCGGCGCCGGCGACGATGCCGCCCAGGGTGAGAATTTTCCGCGGCCCCAGCGTGTCGGCCAGCACGCCGGTGGGGATCTGCATCACCGTGTAGACATAGAAGTAAGTCGCCGCCAGCACGCCGAGCGAGGCGGCGCTGGTCTGGAAGCTCGCCGCCAGGTCCCGGGCGATGGCCGCCGGCGCGACGCGATGGAAGAAGGACAGCAGATAGGCGCCGATCGCGAGGATCAGGGCAATGTTGCGCAGGCGCCTCAGCCGCGGCGCCAGCCGCGCCAGGTCCACGGGGCCCATCAGGCGCGGCGCGCGGCCGGATTGAGCAGATTGGGCGGCGCGCTCCCGCCGAGCGCGGCCACCAGGTTCTGCGCCGCCAGCATGGCCATCTTCATGCGCGTGTCGCGGCTGGCGCCGCCGATGTGCGGCGTCAGCACCACGTTGTCCAGGCCGAGGAATCCGGGGTTCAGCTTCGGCTCGTTCTCGAACACGTCCAGCGCCGCGCCCGCGATGCCGCCGCTTTGCAGGCATTCGAGCAGGGCCGTGTCATCCACGATGCCGCCCCGCGCGATGTTGACCAGCCACGCGCTCGGCTTCATCAGCGCCAGTTCCCCCGCGCCGACGCAATGATGATTCTCGGCGCTGTACGGCAGCAGCAGGACGAGGTAGTCGGACTGCCGCAGCAGTTCCTCCTTGCCGACGTATTGCGCCGCGCAGGCGGCCTCGGTCTCCGGCGGCAGGCGGCTGCGGTTGTGGTAGATCACGCGCATCTCGAAGCCCCGCGCCCGGCGCGCCACCGCCTGGCCGATGCGCCCCATGCCGAGTATGCCCAGGGTGGCGTGATGCACGTCCGGCCCCAGCCACTCCATGAAGCGCCAGCGCTGCCATTTGCCCTGGCGTATCCAGGCGTCGCCCTTCACCACCTGGCGCCCCGCCGCCAGCACCAGCGCGAAGGCCATGTCGGCCGTGGTGTCGTTGAGCACTTCCGGCGTGTTGGTGACGAGGATGCCGGCCCGGGTGCAGGCGGCGACATCGATGTTGTTGTAGCCCACGCCGATGTTGCAGACGGCCTTCAGGCGCGGGCAGGCGGCGATGATCGCGGCATCGATGCGGTCGCTGGCGAGAATCAGCGCGCCGTCCTTGTCGGCCAGCCGCGCCGCCAGGGCCGCGCCTTCGCAGGGCGTGTCGGCCTGATTGCCGTCGACCTCGAAATGCCCGCGCAGGAAATCCAGCACTTCTTCGAACACTTCGCGTGTCACTGCGATTTTTGGCTTCATTCTTCGTCCGTTGAAAGTATCTCGGCCTCTCCGGGCACATCGGCGGCCGCGCCGGCGCGGCCGATCTCGGCGAGATGCTTCTGCAGCTCGGCGCGATCGAGCGTCTCGAAAGAAAGGCTGAGGAAAGTCAGGATGCGCTCGGCCAGCAGCGCATAGGCCTGCATGAAGGCGTGCCGGATGTCCTCGTCGCTGCCGGTAGCCGCGGCCGGATCGGCGATGCCCCAGTGGGCCCGCAGCGGCTGGCCCGGCCACAGCGGGCAGGACTCGCCGGCGGCGGCATCGCACACCGTGATGACAAGGTCGAGCTGCGGCGCGCCGGGAGCGGCAAACTCATCCCAGCTCTTGCTGCGCAGGCCGGCCGTCTCCAGCCCCTGCGCTTCCAGCAGCTCCAGCGCAAAAGGATTGACCCGGCCCGCCGGCCGGCTGCCCGCGCTGTAGGCGCGCACGCGCCCCCCGCCGAGGGCGTTGAGCAGCGCCT
>PNJM01000209.1 GCA_013821865.1 Rhodocyclaceae bacterium | reverse complement strand
TTTAACCCCCAAATTCGTGTCCAAAAAAATCGGAGCCGCCGCAGTACCGGCAACTGCTTGGGCTGACGGTGGAAACCGAGACCCGCTACGTCATCACTTCACTGGCCCCGAATGCGGGGGAGATTCTGCGTGCCGCGCGGCTACATTGGGGTATCGAAAACGGGTTCCATCGATGCCTGGACGTTGCCTTCCGCGAAGACGCCTCGACCATCCGGTTACGCCATGCTGCAGCCAATTTCGGGTTGCTGCGACGCTTTGCGTTGAATCTGTTCCGGCTGGATAAGCGCAGCAAGAAAAGCCTGCCCAAGAAACGCAAGGCCGCAGCTTGGAACCCCAGCTACGTCGTGGACCTGCTCAACCTGCGGCCACTACAGGAAATTTGATGCTCCGGCCCTGACTCTTCCCGGCAGCGCAACACGACGGGAAGGTTTTGGCTTAGGATAGCGGCGTTTTGGGTGCCTTGCCCTATTGACTTGGGGCGGGTGAAACGGGAAGCCGGTGAAGCTGGGCAACCAGTCATTCCGGCGCAGCCCCCGCTGCTGTAAGCCTGACGACTCCGCAACCGCCACTGTGCTAGGCATGGGAAGGCTCGGAGAAGATCGACGGCAAGCCAGAAGACCGGCCCAAACATTTGGCGTTGAACCCCGGGGTGCGGGCGAAGGCTGGCGAACGCCTCATTGTTCCGCCAGAAATCCTTGAGCTTCACGGGTCCAGCGATTCGTTGTTATGTGGCCAAGGAGTTCAAACATGCATATCGAACCGGGCGTCGTCGACGGCGCAAAAATGATCCTCAGTTATGGCACGGCCGCGGTTGCTGCCGGGGCAACCGTCAAGGTGGCCGCCGATTTTGTTCGCGAGAACGGGCTTGGCACCCTGCTGGCGCGCAGCGCGCTGGCCGCGCTGATGGTCTTCTGCTTCTTCGAGGTGTTCTTGCACTACCCGGTAGGCGTCTCGGAAGTGCACCTGATCCTGGGCACCACGCTCTTTTTGTTTTTCGGCCTGGCACCGGCGGCCATCGGGCTGGCCGGCGGCCTGCTGGTTCAGGGTCTGTTCTTCGCTCCTGCCGATCTGCCACAGTATGCGATCAACCTCACCACCTTGCTGGCGCCGGTCTTCGTCATAGGCGTGCTGGCGAAAAAGATCATTCCCGCACACACCGCCTACGTCGACCTTTCCTACGGCCAGACGCTCAAGCTCTCGGCGGCCTATCAAGGCGGCATCATCGCCTGGGTGGCGTTCTGGGCGTTCTATGGACAAGGGTTCGGCGCCGAGAACCTGGCGAATGTCGCTTCTTTTGGCGGCGCCTACCTGCTCGTCATCATCGCCGAACCGCTGATCGATCTGGCCGTGCTGGCGGGAGCCAAGTCCCTGCACGCCCTCAAGCGTTCCGCCGCTGTCGACAAACGCTTGTACAACTCCGTTGCAGCTTGAGTTTGCCGGCGTGCCGGGCCGGGTCTGGTTCGTCGGCGCGGGACCGGGCGATCCGGACCTGATCACGGTCAAGGGCCGCGATCTGCTCGCCCGCGCCGGCGCCATCCTGTATGCCGGCTCGCTGGTCGATCGGGCGGCGACGCGCTTCGCTCCGCCGGGCTGCGCGATTCGAGACTCCAAGGACATGACGCTGGAGGAGATGACCGCGTGGCTACTCGAACAGTGCGGCCGCCATGCCACCGTCGTCCGCCTGCAGACCGGCGACCCCGGCCTGTATGGCGCGCTGACCGAAATGACCCGGCCGCTGACTGCCGCCGGCGTCGCGTGGCAAGTCGTGCCGGGCGTGTCGTCGGCCATGGCGGCAGCGGCGGCGGCGGCGGAGACGCTGACCCTGCCCGAAGTGACGCAGACGGTGATCCTGACCCGCGTCGCCGGGCGTACGCCGATGCCGCCGGGGGAGGATCTCGAATCGCTCGCCGCGCACAAAACCACGCTGTGCATTTTCCTTTCCATCACGCTGCTGCATGAAGTGCAGAAGGCATTGCGCGCCGCCGGCTGGGACGAGAATGCGCCCATCCTTGTGGTGCAGAAGGCGAGCTGGCCCGGCGCGGAAAAGATCATTCGCGGCACCCTCGCCGACATCAAGAAGAAATGCCAGGCCGAAAAAGTCGGCAGCCAGGCCATGATCATCGCCAGCCCGACGCTGGGTGCGGCCGATTGGCCCGACCTCGCCCGTTCGAAACTTTACGATCCCACGTTCACCCATCGCTTTCGCAAGGCCACCGCCAATGGATGACTCGACAACACTCCTACTGGTCGGCCATGGCTCGCGCAACAAGGAGGGCAACAAGGAGATCCAGCACTTCGCCGCGGAATGGCGCCAGCGCCATCCCGACTGGCGCATCGAGGTCTGCTTCATCGAGCACGCCGACGTGCTGCTCACCGAGGGCATGGACCACGCCGCCAAGGGCGCGAAGCGCGTCCTCGTGCTGCCCTTCATTCTCAATGCCGCCGGCCACGTCAAGATGGAACTGCCGGCGGCCCTGAACGCGGCGCGCGCGCGCCATCTCGCAGTTGAATTCCTCGTCACCCGCCACCTCGGCATGGGGCGCGAGATATTCGCGGTGCTGCAGGGCCAGCTCGACCGATTGATGAAATCGCTGGCCATGCCGGACCCGCAAACCACCGGCGTGATCCTGCTCGGCAGGGGGTCGTCAGATGACGGCGCCAACGGCGAACTGGCGAAGATGGCGCGCTGGATATTCGAGGACAACGAGCATGAGCTGGTCGACCTCGCCTTCACCAGCATCACCTGGCCGCGGCTGGAAACCATAGTCCAGCGCCAGGCGCGGTTAGGCATGACGCAGGTCTGCATCGTGCCGGTCTACCTCTTCACCGGCGTCCTCATGGAGCGCATCAAGGCCCAGGTCGAGCGCCTGAAGGCGCAGTACCCGGGCATCGCCTTCGCCCTGGGCACGCATTTCGGCTTCGACAAGGGCATCTTTGACCTGCTCGATGCCAAAGTCGCCGGCCACGAACTGCCCGAAGGCGGCCTGCTCGAATGCGACGGCTGCGGGTACCGCAAAGCCGCCGAGGCCGAACACCTGCACGACCACAGCCACACGGCGACCGGCGCGTGCAGGCACGCGCACGAGCATCACCACCACCAACACCACGATAGTGTCCACCCCCCACGTTCCCGCCTGAAGCCATGACCGCCAACATCGTCACCGAACAGCTCACCGCCGCCGGTCGCGCCATCGAGCACGACTCCTTCGCCATCATCGACGCCGAGGCCGGTCCGCACGCCTACACCGTCGAGCAATGGCCGCTGGTGCGGCGCATGATCCACGCCAATGCCGACTTCGAATTCAACGGCCTCACCGCCTTCCATCCGCGGGCAATGGCCGCCGGCCTGACCGCCGTGCTCAAGGGCGGCACGCCCGTCGTCGCCGACGTCGAGATGATCTGCGTCGGCCTCTCGGCGCCGCGCCTCATGCACTTCGGCATGCGCACGCACCAGTACATTTCCGACGCCGATGTCATCGAGCAGGCCAAGGCGGAGAACAGCACCCGCGCGGTGCAGGCGATGCGCAAGGCCAAGCGCGAAGGCAGGCTCGACGGCGCCATCGTCGGCATCGGCAATGCGCCGACGGCGTTGATCGAACTGGTGCGCCTGATCCGCGAGGAGGGCGTGCGCCCGGCGCTGGTCGTCGGCATGCCGGTGGGATTCGTGTCGGCGGCCGAGTCGAAGGAACTGCTGATGACGACGCTGAGCGACACGCCGTGGATCGCGATACGCGGCCGCAAGGGCGGCTCGACTCTGGTCGTCGCCGCGATTCATGCCCTGCTGTCCTTGGCGGAGGCCGAGCAGAAACGTGGATGAATCCGACGATTCCGCCGACGCGCCCAAGGTTCGCAAGGGCGACGCCAAGCGCAACCGCGGCAACCGCACCGGCTTCACCACCGGCGCCTGCTCGGCGGCGGCGGCGCGCGCGGCCACGCTGGGCCTCATCTCCGGCGAGGTGCCACCGAGCGTGGTGTGCCGGCTGCCGATGGGCAAGGACGTCACCTTCGCCGTGCAAGACGGGCGCATCGAAGGCGAAGGCGCGGCGCGCATCGCCCATGCCGTCATCGTCAAGGACGCGGGCGACGACCCCGACGCCACCCACGGCGCGCACATGACCGCCGACGTGCGCCTGCTGCCGCACCGCGCGGGCGAGATCTTGCTGGAGGGCGGCGCCGGCGTCGGCACGGTGACCAAGTCCGGCCTCGGTCTCGAAGTCGGCGGGCCGGCGATCAATCCCGTGCCCAGTCGCAACATCCGCGAAAACGTGCGGGAAGCGGCCGGCGAGCTGCTGGATCACGATGGGCTCGAAGTCACCCTTTCCGCGTCGGGCGGCGAGGAGATGGCGAAGAAGACGCTCAACGCCCGGCTCGGCATCCTCGGCGGCATCTCCATCCTGGGTACCACCGGCATCGTGCGGCCCTATTCCACGGCGGCCTTCCGCGCCAGCGTGGTGCAGGCGATCGACGTCGCCGCGAACCAGGGCCAGACCCGCGTCGTTCTTACTACCGGCGGGCGCACCGAAAAATTTG
>PNJM01000208.1 GCA_013821865.1 Rhodocyclaceae bacterium | reverse complement strand
CGGGGAAAAGAGCGGGGTTTTCGCCCGCCTGGCCGGCCTCGGCGAGGCGCGCAACCAGGCCCTCGCCGCCGAATCCCTGCCGCCCGACCGTCCCGGCGTGGAAGCCTGGCTCGGCCGCCATCCGGAACTGTCCGGCCCGCGCAAGACCTGGCAGGATCTGCTGAAACTGACGCTGAAGGCGCGCGAACTCAACCAGGTCAACGGCAATCTGATCAGCACGCGCCTGGCCAACAACCAGCAGGCGCTGACGACCCTGCTCTCCGCGGCGAATCAGGCCGCACTGTATGGCCCGGACGGCCAGGCCCGCCCCATCGGCGGCGGCAGAAGCCTGGGCAGCGTATAGCTGGCAAGCGGTGAGCCGGCGGTAAGCGGAAAAAACCACTCGCCGCTCACGGCCTCACAGGCAGTTCCTTCACGTCGTCCGGATGTTGCGCCTCGATGAGGATGGTGACGCGGCGATTGCGCGCCCGGCCCTCGGGCGTGTCGTTCGAAGCCACCGGCCGCTGCTCGCCATAGCCCGTCGCCGTCAGGCGCTGCGGCGCCACGCCCGACTCGACGAACAGGCGCACCACGCTGGAAGCCCGCGCCCCCGACAGTTCCCAGTTCGACGGAAACTGCGGCGTGGCGATGGGCGTCGGGTCGGTGTAACCCTCCACCGTGATAGGGAAGTCGGCCGTGGCCGCCACTTCCGCCACGGCGCGCAGGGCCTTCACCGCCGCCGGCTGCAACCGGGCCTCGCCGAGCGGGAACAGCACGCTGGCGTTGATCTCGACGGTGATGCCCTTCAGTCCCTCGGTGACGCTGACCTTGCCCTCCCTCACCAGCGGCGCCAGCACCCCCATGATCTCCTTGGCCATTTCGCGCATCTTCTCGCGCGCCTGGCGCTTGCGCTCCTCTTCCTTGGCGTTGTTCGGCGAGACGACCGGTTTCGCCTTGATCTGCGGCAAGGCCGGCGTCGCCGCCGGGGTTTTGGCGCCCGGGGCAATCTGCTCGCCCCGGGTATTGATATTCACATTGCGGAAGGCCGCCACCAGCGAGTCGGACAGGACGCGATACTTGCCCTCATTGACCGAGGACAGGGAATACATCACCACGAAGAAAGCGAACAGCAGGGTGATGAAGTCGGCATAGGACACGAGCCAGCGCTCGTGGTTCTCGTGCTCTTCGGCTCTTGCGCGACGGGCCATGGCGGGCTGGGAAAGGTGTCCAGCCCGTTATAACGGCAGGTGGCAGGGAAACTTGAAACCCTAAACTCGAAACCATTTTCAGACGATATAGCCCTGCAGCCGGCTCTCGATGATGCGCGGATTGTCCCCGTTCGCGATGCCGATCAGCCCATCGACGTACATCTCGCGCAGGGTGGTCTGGCGCGAAACGTGGGCGAGGAGTTTCTTGGCGACGGGGAGGAAGATGAGGTTGGCGGTGCCCACGCCGTAGATGGTGGCGACGAAGGCCACCGCGATGCCGGCGCCGAGCCTGGAGGGATCGGAGAGATTTTCCATGACGTGGATGAGGCCCATCACCGCGCCGAGAATGCCGATGGTGGGAGCATAGCCGCCGGCCGACTCCCACACCTTGGCGGAGAGCTTCAGCTGCTCTTCCCGCGCGTAGATCTCGACCTCGAGCACCTCGCGCAGGCGATCGGGTTCGGCGCCGTCGACGAGCAGTTGCAGGCCCTTGCGCAGGAAGGGATCGGACAGCTCGGCGAGATAGCCCTCCATTGCGAGCAAGCCCTCCTTGCGCGCCGTATTGCTCCACTCGACGATGCGCTCGATCAACTCCTGCTGGGCGAGGAAGGGCGGCGTGAAGACCCATTTCGTCATCATCATGCCTTGCACGAATATCCTGAACGGGCTTTGCAGCATGACGGCGCCGAAGGTGCCGCCCATGACGATGATGAAGGCCGTCGGCTGCACGAGGGAGGAGATGTGCCCGCCTTCGAGGTACTGCCCGCCCAGGATGGCGCCGATGCCGAGAACAAGGCCGATGAAGCTGATGGCATCCATGGCGATCAGACGGCGCGCGGGACAGCCGTTTCAGGAACCGCGGAGCATCGCAGTGAATGGACAGCCATTTGCCTTGCTTCCCGTTGTTATTTTCCGGGCTGCTTGTTCAGCATGCGGGACCGCAGGCGGGCAATCGCCTGGCTGTGCAACTGGCACACGCGCGATTCCGAAACCCCCAGAATCTCGCCGATCTCGCGCAGGTTGAGTTCTTCCTCGTAGTAGAGGCCCATGACCGTCTTCTCGCGCTCGGGCAGATCCTCGATGGCCTTGATCAGCACATCGCGCATGTTCTTGTCCAGCAGCGTGGCGAGCGGGTCGGACTCGCTGCTGGGCAGATGGCGGTCGAGGTAGTCGTCGTCCCCGCCGCCGCCGAAATCCTCCAGATAGACGAGCTGGTGGCCGCGTGCCTCCTGCAGCATCTTCTGGTATTCGGTCAGCGGCATGTCGAGCGCCTTGGCCAGTTCGCCCTCGCTCGGCTGGCGACCGTATTTCTGCTCCAGCGAACTGATGGCGCCTTCTATGCGCCGCATGTCGCGCCGCAGGCTGCGCGGCAGCCAGTCGTTCTCGCGCAGGCCGTCGAGCATGGCGCCGCGGATGCGCTGCACGGCATAGGTCTCGAACTGTGCGCCGAGGCCCTCCTCGAAGCGCGTGACGGCGTCGATCAGGCCCAGCATGCCGTTCTGGATGATGTCGTCCGCCTGGACGCTGGCCGGCAGCTTGGCCATCAGGTGATACGCGATCCGCTTCACCAGCGGCGCGTACTGAAGGATCAATTGTTCCCTGTCGAGGTTGCCCGTCGCGGTGTACATCCGCTGGTTCCGATAGCTGCCCGTCATGAGTGGACGTTGGAGCATCAACTATACCACCGGATCGGGGGCGCCCAGGCCGCGTCCGAACTGCATGATTCGCGAGCCCAGGCTCTCCTCGCCGGCCGGCCGGCGGCTGCGCAGCAGCGCCTCGGCCAGCGCGTGGCAGGCGGGCGCCAGCGCGCCCTGCGCGGGCAGGCAGCCGAGCAGCTCCAGCTCGACGCCGAGATGGCGCCGCGCCACGTCGCGCATGTTGGCAAACACGGTCTCTCCCTCGCGCAGGCCGGCCGTCCGCGCGACGATCACCCCGAAGCTGCGGCAGCCGCCCTCCTGCGCCAGGCGCTTGACCTGCGCATAGGCCTCCGTGATGGACAGGCTGTTGGCGGCGGCAACGACGACCAGGCGCCGCGGCGCCGGCACCAGCGGCGAAAGCCCGCCCGCGGCGTGCCCGGACGTATCCGTCAGCACGAAGTCGGCGCCCTTCTGCAGACGGCGCAGCCATTCGGCCACGGCGTGCCGCTGCATGCCGTCGAGGCGCCCGCTCTCGCGCGCGGCGCGCGCGGCCGGCACGATGCGGACGGCATGCTCGGCCTGCAGCAGCACCTGGGCCAGCGGCACATCGCAATTCACCGCCTGCAGCAGATCGAAACGGGAGGCAAGCCCGAAGGCCGCGGCGACGCTGTCCGGCCCGGGATTCTCGTCCACGACGAGGACCTCCTTGCCCAGCGCGGCCAGGCCGCGCGCCAGCCCGGCGACGATGGCGCTGCGACCGAAGGAAGTCCCCGTGGGACGACCGGAGGCGCCGCGCGAGCCGGCGAAAGCGATGTTCACCGGTTCCCTGGCCCGCGAGAAGAGGCGGCGCAAGCCGGCGGCCTGATCCTCCACCAGGCTAGCCACGATGCATCCCCATCGACGACTCGGCGCGGGCGGCGCCCGACGCCAGCAGCAGGCCCGGCTCGTCGCCGGCGAGGCGGTGCGGCGAACTCTCGGGCAGTTCCTTCAGCGCGCGGTGCAGCAGGTAGGCCCGGTTGGGCAGGTGCAGATCCTCCGGCACGCGCTGGCCGTTGGCGACGTAATACAACTCCAGGTTGTGGCGAATCAGCGCGTCGAGGGCAGGCGCCAGGCTCACCGCCTCGTCAACCTTGGTCATGATGGCGCCGGCGAGATCGGCGCCGCCCGCATCCCTGCCATAGGCGCGCACGACATCGTCGAGCGTGTCGCCGCGGCAGGTGGCGTTGAGCAGCAGCAGGCGCTTGATGTCGCCGGCGTTGTTCAGCATCGCCGCCTGCTCGGCCACCAGCCGGTCGCGCTGGCTCATGCCTATGGTGTCGATCAGCACCATGTGCTTGCCGGAGAGTTCAGCCAGCGTCTGGCGCAGGTCCGCCGCGTCGCGCACGGCATGCACCTGCACGCCGAGGATGCGGCCGTAGATGCGCAGCTGCTCGTGCGCGCCGATGCGGTAGCCGTCGGTGGTGAGCAGCGCCACCCGATCCGCCCCGTGGCGCACCACGCAGCGTGCCGCCAGCTTGGCCGTGGTGGTGGTCTTGCCCACGCCGGTCGGGCCGACCAGGGCGTAGACGCCGCCGCGGTCGATGATTTCCTCGTCCGACCCGACGGTCATCAGGCTGCGGTTCAGCACGCCCTTGAGCCAGTTGCGCCCTTCCTCGCGCGTGGCGCCCTCGGGCAGCCCCTCGACCAGGCGGCGCGCCAGCTGGGCG
>PNJM01000207.1 GCA_013821865.1 Rhodocyclaceae bacterium | reverse complement strand
CGTCACGGCCTTGGACAGCGCCGCCGCCGCCTTCTTTCTGCCCTTGCTCAGGGCCTCGGCGCGGGCGAGAAAACCCTGCTTCGCCTGCACCTCGCGCAGCGCCAACGCACCGGCATCCTGCAATGCTTCCAGCTCGAGCAGACGCGCACCCCAGCGGACCAGAAGCTGCGGCAACTCCTCGGGCGGAACGCGGTGCTTGCGCGCCGCGTCGTGCACCGCCTGGATGCGGCTCCCCACCTCCGCCAGGCGCTGCGGGTCCAACTCCAGGCGGTCGCGGTAGCGGCGCAATGCATGGGCCGTTTCCTGCAACTGGATCTGCGCGGCTTCGATCGTTTCCAGCGTTTCCTTCAGCGCCGGATCGTAGTCGGCGAGCTGGCGCAGCCGCGCGCCGATGCGCTCGACTTGCCACATGGCGGCCTGCTCGCCCTCGGAGAGACTCTCAAGCGCCTCCTCGACACCCGCCTGGAGCGTAGCGGCGTGCGCCAGCCGCCTGTGCTCCTGGTTGGTCTCGGCCCAGCCGGCCGGATCAAGGTTCAGCGCAGCGATCTCCTTTACCTGCCAGGCCAGCATCTCGCGTTCCCGTGTGTTGGCTTCGGCGTTCTTCTCGGCGGCAAGACGCGCCTCCTTCGCCTTGCGCCATGCGCCGTGCAGGGCGGCCACCTCCGCCGCCAGCGCGCGCAGTCCGGCGTAGCCATCGAGCAACTGGCGCTGCGCATCGCTGCGCAGCAAGGAATGGTGGGCATGCTGGCCATGGATATCGGCGAGGAAATCCGCCATCTCGCGCAACTGGGTCAGCGTTGCCGGAGCGCCGTTGATGTAGCCGCGCGAGCGGCCGGCCGAATCGATCACCCGGCGCAGCAGACAGCCGTCGGCATCGAAGTCATTGCCGCGCAGCCAGTCGTGCAATGGACTGTCTGCAGGCAGTTCGAACTCGGCGGAGATGTCGGCCCGCTCGGCACCGGCGCGGACGACAGCCGGATCGGCCCGTTCGCCCAGCGCCAGGGACAGGGCATCAACCAGGATGGACTTGCCCGCCCCGGTCTCGCCGGTGAGCGCGCCGAAACCCGCCGAAAACTCCAGATCGAGGCGGTCGACGATGACGAAGTCGCGGATGTAGAGGCGTCGCAGCATGGATGCGATCGCTTCAATAAGGCCTGGGCGTTTCGCTCCAGTGCAGCTTCTCGCGCAGCATGGCGAAATAGCTGTAGCCGAGCGGATGCAGGAAGCGGATCGAGCGGTTCGAGCGGGCGACTCGCACGTGGTCCCCTGAAGCGAGTTCGAAGCGCGCCTGGCCGTCGGCATGCACGCGCGCGCTGTGCGGGGGATGCACGACGATCTCGATATGGCTGGTGTCGCTGACCGTGATCGGGCGGTTGGACAGCGCATGCGGGCAAAGCGGCACCAGCGCGATGCCGGGCACCGCGGGATGCAGGATCGGTCCATTGGCCGAGAGCGCATAGGCGGTCGAACCGGTCGGCGTGGCGACGATGATGCCGTCGGAGCGCTGGTTGTAGATGAACTCGCGGTCGATGGAAACGGCGAACTCGATCATGCGGCCGAGCTCGCCTTTGTTCACCACGACATCGTTCAGCGCGAGGGTCTGGAAGACGCGCTCGCTGCCGCGCAGCACCTCGGCCTCGAGCAGGAAGCGCTCTTCGCTCTGGAAGCTGCCGTCGAGCAGGTCGGCCATGCCGTCCAGCATGCTGTTCTGGGCAAGATCGGTCATGAAACCGAGGCGTCCCTGGTTCACGCCGACCAGCGGCACGCCGGTTTCGGCCAGCTGCCGCGCCGCCGTAAGCATCGAACCGTCGCCGCCGAGCACGATGGCCAGATCGGCCTGCTCGCCGATGGCGCGGTAGGAGGCCACGGTAAAGCCGTCGGCGCCGACCAGAGCGGCGGTGCCCTCCTCGACCAGCACCGCGATACCGCGGCTCTTGAGGAACTCCGCCAGCGTGATCAGCGATTCGGCGATCTCCGGGCTCTTGTACTTACCGATGAGGGCGATGGTGCTGAATGCTGAACTCATGGCGGAATTAAACCATATAAACGCCGGGACTTGGATTGCCACTGCACCGGCCCCAATTTTGTACAATGCGGAAACCTCTCCCAAGGACAATCGTGCTCGACAAACGCGCCCAGATCCTCCTCAAGACGCTGATTGAACGCTATATCGCGGAAGGCCAGCCGGTGGGCTCGCGCGCGCTTTCCCGCTTCTCCGGCCTGGAACTGTCGCCGGCGACGGTACGCAACGTCATGTCCGACCTCGAGGAACTGGGCTTCATCGCCAGCCCGCACACCTCGGCCGGCCGGATTCCAACGCCGCGCGGCTACCGTTTCTTCGCGGACAGCCTGCTTACGGTGCAGCCGCTGGCGCAGGCGCAGATCCACGAACTGGAAGAGCACCTGAAGCCCGAGTATCCGCAGCGGCTGATCAGCTCCGCCTCGCAACTGCTTTCCGGCCTGACCCATTTCGCCGGCGTGGTCGTGGCGCCGCGCCGCGTCTCGCCGAGGATTCGCCAGATCGAGTTCCTCAGCCTGTCCGAGAAGCGCATCCTGCTCATCATCGTCACCTCGACCGGGGATGTGCAGAACCGCATCCTGTTCACTCGGCGCACCTACTCGCCGAGCGAACTGGTCACAGCGGCGAATTACCTGAACCAGAACTACGCCGGCCTCGATTTCGAGGATATCCGCAGCCGCGTGCACGAGGAATTGCGGCAGCTGCATGCCGACATGACGGAACTGATGACCGCCGCGGTCGAAGCCGGCAACCAGGCCGTGTCGGAAACCACCACGCCGTACGTCATCTCCGGCGAGAAAAACCTGCTCGACGTCGAGGATCTCTCCTCCAATATGAGCCGGCTGCGCGAGCTTTTCGCGTTGTTCGAGCAAAGGACCAGCCTGGTACAACTGCTCGACATCAGCAACAGGGCCGAGGGCGTGCAGGTATTCATCGGCGGCGAATCCGGCCTGGCACCGCTCGACGAATGCAGCGTCGTCACCGCGCCCTACGAGGTCAATGGCCAGGTGGTCGGCTCGGTCGGCGTCATCGGTCCGACGCGCATGGCCTACGAGCGCGTCATTCCCATCGTGGACATCACCGCGAAGCTGCTCTCGAGCGCGCTGTCGCAGGACTAAGGGCTCGTTCATGAATAACTTGGGATTCCGCAGAGAACCGGAGTACCGTCACGGAACGCCGGCCCGCACGGCGGTGCTGCTGGTCAATCTGGGCACGCCGGAAGCGCCGACCGCGGCTGCCTTGCGCACATATCTGAAACAATTCCTCTGGGATCCGCGCGTGGTCGAACTGCCGCGGCTGCTGTGGTGGCCTGTGCTGAACGGCGTCGTCCTCGCCACCCGCCCGGCAAAGTCGGCGGAAAAATACGCCAAGATCTGGACGCCGGACGGCTCGCCGCTCAAGGCGCACAGCGAGAAGCAAACCAGGCTGCTGCGCGGCTACCTGGGCCAGGCCGGGCATGGCGCTCAGTTGACCGATCTCGTGGTGGATTTCGCCATGCGCTACGGATCGCCCTCGATTCCTGCCGCGCTGGACAAGCTGAAGCGGGAGAACTGCACGCGCATCCTCGTCGTGCCGCTCTACCCGCAGTACGCGGCCAGCACCACGGCCAGCGTGGTGGACGAAGTCGCAACGTGGGCACAGGCGACACGCAACCTGCCGGAGTTGCGCTTCGCACGCAGTTTCCACGACCACCCCGGCTATATCGCCGGCCTGGCGGCAAGCGTGAGCGAGCACTGGATGGCGCACGGCCGCCCCGACAGGCTGGTGATGAGCTTTCACGGCCTGCCGCGCTTCAGCCTGGATCGCGGCGATCCCTATCACTGCGAGTGCCAGAAGACCGCCCGGCTGCTGGCCGAGGCGCTGGGCCTCAAGCAGGAACAGTATTTGGTCACTTTCCAGTCGCGCTTCGGCCGCGCCGAATGGCTCAAGCCCTATACGCAGGCAACGCTGGAGGCACTCGCCAAACAAGGCATGAAGCGCATAGACGTGATCTGCCCCGGCTTCGTCTCGGATTGCCTGGAAACGCTGGAGGAGATCGGCCTGGAATGCAAGGCGGCCTTCCTCAAGTCGGGCGGCAAGGAGTTCCACTACATTCCCTGTCTGAACGAGCGGCACGAGTGGATGGCGGCGCTCGCCGCGATCGTGCGCGGCCACCTGGGCGGTTGGCTGGAGGCGCCGCGGCCGACGCAGCCCGAACTGGCGCAGTCGGCACAGCGTGCCGCGGCCATGGGGGCAACATGCTGAAATTGCTATTGACCTGGGCACTCAACGCGCTCGTGCTGCTGGCGATTCCCTATTTGCTGGAATCCGTGCGGGTGGAAAACCTCTACGCCGCCCTGGTCGCAGCGCTTTGCATCGGGCTGGTGAATGCGCTGATCCGGCCGATCCTCATCCTGATAACCCTGCCGATCAACATCCTGACGCTCGGCCTGTTCACCTTTGTCATCAACGGCCTGCTGTTCTGGCTCGTGGCCAGCTTCGTCAAGGGCTTTTACGTGGCCGGCTTCTGGGCCGCGTTCTGGGGCGCGCTGCTGTACAGCCTGATTTCCGCGCTCGCCAGCCTGCTCGTCTTCGGCCGGGAGCGCCAAGACGGCTAGCCGC
>PNJM01000206.1 GCA_013821865.1 Rhodocyclaceae bacterium | reverse complement strand
TGGGCTCATGGAGGCGAGAAACGGATAAATCGCGGCTGCGGCGCCGATGCCGCCCACCGCCGAAGTGCCCGCGATCAGCATCTTCCTGCGGCTGGCATCCACATGCTCGTCCATGGCAATCCCCTGCGAAAAAAGTTTGCGGGTCCTCGACGATCAGCCTGCCGCCTCTCTTACTTCATCGGCATCGGCACCGGCTGCGGCTGCCCTTCCTGGCGGCGCATCATCTGCTCCATCATCATCTGCATCATGTCCATGCGCTTTTCCATTTGCTGCATGCGCGCAGGCTCGCCGCCGGGCCGGGCGCCGTCCCCCATCATGCCCATGCCGCCACCCATCATTCCTCCGCCCATCATGCCTTTGCCCATCATGCCGCCTTCCATCATGGGACAGCTCATCATGCCGGCCTGCATGCCGTGGGCCATTTTCATGTTTTCCCGCATCGTCTGCATGTGCTCGGCCATCGCCTTCTGCCGCTCCTCGTCGGTCTTCGCCTTGGCGATGCGGTCGAGCTGGGACTGCATCTTCTTGACGTTGTCCTGCATTTTCTGCACCGTCGGCGCGGTCTTCGCGGCCGGCCCGGCGGACGCGGCCCTGGTCTCCTGACCCTTCTCCGGATGGTGGGCATCGTCCGCGAACGCGGGAGCGGCAAGGGCGAGAGTAGCGGTAACGGCGGACAAAATCAGTTTTTTCACGGTGAATCTCCTTTTCTGGTTCGTTGCCCGCCCCGTGGCAACGGAAGGGAAGCGGGGCGTTTTCCGGGCTCGATGCCCGTGCCCCGGCGGCTGCGCTCGGCGCGGCCCGAGGCTTGGCCGAGCGTACAAGACAAAGCCAGTTTGCCGCCGAACGGCCATCGCCAACATGACGCGAAGATTACTTTCCTGCAACATAAGGGTTGACGAGTCCGTCGATCAGCGCGTGCAGGGCCTCCCGCATCTGCGCCTCGGAGCAGCCCATCAGCAGGCCGTCCTCGATCGCGTCCTGGGCCATCTGGCACAGTTCGGCGTAGTTCTCGTTGAGCACCTTGATCTTTTCCACGCAGGCGATCGGGCTCCCGTCGTCGCGCCGCCACAGGGGCGGGCGCCCGGACGGATGCCCACGCTCCGGCCGGGGGTCAGTGGCGCTCGTGACTGCCATCATCCGCTTTCATCCGGCCGGAACCGGCACCTTCGGCGGAGGGCCGATCCGTCCCGGCCGCGCCGACGGAACCCGGTGTGCCGGCTGCCGATTCGTGCCGGTGCTCCCCGCCGGCCGCATCGCCCGCCGCGCCGCCCGCTTCCTTGCCGCCGGCATGATCGTGTCCCTCGGCGGGAGATGCGCCCTGGGCCGACCCGCCATGCCCGCCCATGCCATGCATCATTCCGCCCATGCCCATCGCCGGCCCCATCATCAAAAACATCATGGGCAGCATGGCATTCGCCGCGCCGGACAGCGAGAACATCGCAAGCGCGGCAATCCACGTCAGTTTCTTCAGCTTCATCACGAACCTCTTTCAGTTTGAAAAATCCGTTTCGTACCCTTTCGTACCTCTATTGCTCCAGGCCCCGCCGAATGAAGCGGCGAGTCAAAGATAACCGGCAGCCGCGGCCCGCGGCGGCGCCGCGGGCCGCGCGTCCGTCAGAAGCTCTGGGAGTACTGTACTCCCAGGATGTTGCCGCTGCTGCCGTAGCTGCCGCTGACCAGGCCCTTGGTCAGCTGGCTGCCGCCGTTGTTGTTGATGCCGGGATCCTTCAGATAAAGATAGGCGTAGCCGATGTCCAGCGTTGCGTCCTTGCTCGGCTTGTACTGGGCACCGATGGACAGCCACAGGCGGTTGTTGTCGGGCAGCGACACCGGCCGATATTGCGCATCGGACACCGGCGACTGGTCGTAGGCGACGCCGAACTTGAGCTTCCAGGCGCTGTTGTACCTGTAGTTGGCGCCCAGGGCGACGCGCCAGGTGTCGCGCCACTTCAGGGTCAGGGTATCCGCAACGGTGCCGGTGCTTTTGTTGACGATGTTCAGCTCCTGCAGGTTGCTCCACCCCGTCCACGACAGGTCACCCAGCAGCTCCCAGCGCTCGCCCGGGGAGTGCACCGCGCTCAGCACGAAGGTGCCGGGCAGCTTCAGGTCCGCCTGCGCCGGCACGTTCAACGCGCCGCTGAGGTTGCCGTCCAGGTTCTGCTTCACTTCCGAACGGTAGGAAACGCCCAGCCGGGTGGCGGGCGAGAGCTGGAACATCGCGCCGGCGTTCCAGCCCCAGGAGTCGTCGTCCACATTCAGCTTGACCTGGCTCAACGGCGTCGCCTGGCGGATGTACTCGGCCTTGAAGCGCTGCCAGTTCAGGCCGAAACCCACCGATACCGCGTCGTTGATCCGGTAGGCGATGGAAGGGTTGAGGTTGAGCGTCTTGATGTCGAACTTGATCGACTGGTAGCGCCCTGCCCAGGCAGGGTCGTACTCGGTCTTCAGGCCGAAGGGCGCCCCCAGGCCAAGGCCGAGGTACAGATCCTTGGACACGGCCCAGGACAGATAGGCATTGGGCAGGTAGGCCCAGTCGCCGGCATCGCCGCCATTGCCGCCGGTTGCCGCGCCGCCGCCGAAGGCGGTCGGATTCAGCGATCCGCTGTTGGAGAACTCGAAGCTGGGCCGTATGGCGTTCAACCCTACCGAGAACTGGCGGCCCGGCAGGTAGGTCATGCCGGCCGGGTTGTAGAAGATGGTGCTGGCGTTATCCGCCACCGCCGCCGACCCCGCATAGGCGTTGCCCAGGCCGCTGGCATTCTGCTCGATCAGCTGGAATGCCGCGGCATGGGCCTGTCCGGCGCCGATACCGAGCAGAAGGGCGGGAATCAGGCGTAATGCATTGTGCTTCACATTGTGCTTCATTATGACAATCTCCTTTTCTGGCTACTGCAACATGGAAGACCAGCTTCCCCTCTTGTCGCTTCCGTCGAGCGGAAAACGAAAATCGCGAAAAAACATCCTGCACCCGTCGTGGGTTTGTCCTTTTTTGCCTGAGATGGTTCAGAGGACCGCCGCAGTTCCGCGCAGGTCCTCACCATGGCTTCCGTTCCTCGGTGCTTGTCCGGCGAGACATCTGCAATGCGTCATTGCTCAGCATGATCACCTCGATTTCCTCGGTGATTTCCTCCTGGCGCAGCACGTTGTACTGCCGCTGCAGTTCGCCGGCTTTATCTTCGATGCGCTGCATCGCGCCTTCCATGTGCTGCAGCCGACGGCGGTTTTCCGCCATCAGGGAACTGTAGAACACGTCGTGCATCTGCGCCCACAGGTAGTGGCGGGCCAGCTCGGAAAAAAACGCCGGTGCCGCCAGATTCAGCAGCGGCGGGTAGGGGCGGCGCGGGCTGGCGCGCCCGGGATTCGGCGCGGGCAGGAGGGAACGCACGCCCACCTTGTCTTCTCCCTCGCGATGAGCAAATACCGACACCGTGAGCAGGCCGGTGTGTCCAGCCGCCGCCTGCAAGTCGTTCAGCGCATTCATCAGCCGGTGCAGCACCGGCTGCACTTCCTCGGCAACGCTGGGCCCGTCGAACGAAGCGGTGACGCGCGGCTCCTTGCCCAGTTTCGCCGCCAGCCTGCGGCCTACCACCAGTGCGCCGGCCGGCTTGCCTTCGGCCTGCCGCCAGTGTTCGCGCATGGCGTGCGCCAGCGATTCGTTGAAATCGCCGCAGAATCCCCTTTGCGAGCCGATGGCGACGATCACTACGCCGGCGCCGGGTGTTACGGACTCGGTGCGGTACCCGATCCCGGGATGGTGGCCGAGGAAATCCGCGGCGGCCGCCTCGATGCCGGCGAGCACCCGGTGCTGATGGGCGAGGAAGCGCGCCAGCTTGTGGGTTTCCATGAGCGAGATGTTTTTCATCGCGCCCATGATGCCGCCGATTTCATTCAGCGTGCCCAGATGCCTCTGGATCTGCGCGCGTTTGCTCATGGCGCAGCGGGCTCCGTCATCCAGGCCGTCACCGCCTGTTGCCACTGTTCGCGGCTCTCGCCGAGCGTCAATGTGCCCTGGGCCGCGCGCGCGGCCAGTCGCTGCAGGCGATCGGGAATCGCGCCCGGCGCCAGGTTGTCGAACAAGCCCTCGTTGTAGGCCACCATCCAGGCGAGCTGGAATTCGATGGCTTGCGGCGCCAGCCGCTCCTGCTTGAATATCTCGCGCAGCACCCGGCCGCGGCGGATCTTGGCTTCCATCGAAGCCTCCAGCTGCGAGCCGAAACGGGTGAACACCTCGAGCTCCAGGAACTGGAGGTAATCGAGCTTCATGCGCCCGGCCTCTTCCTTGATGCGCGGATGCTGCGCCTTGCCGCCGATGCGCGATACCGATTTCGTGACATCGATGGCCGGCAGAAAGCCGCCGGCGAACAGGCTCTGGTCGAGATACACCTGGCCGTCGGTAATCGACACCAGGTTGGTGGGAATGTAAGCCGCGATCTCGCCCTGCTCGGTTTCGACCAGGGGCAGCGCGGTCATGCTGCCGCCGCCGTGGGCCGCGGCCAGGCGGGTGGAACGTTCCAGCAGCCGCGAATGGAGATAGAAAATGTCGCCCGGATAGGCTTCGCGTCCCGGCGGCCGCCGCAGCAGCAGCGACAGCTCGCGGTAGGTGCGGGCATGGGTGGTCAGATCGTCGTAGATCACCAGCGCATCCTTGCCCTGCCACATCCAGCCCTCGGCCGCGGCACA
>PNJM01000205.1 GCA_013821865.1 Rhodocyclaceae bacterium | reverse complement strand
TTGTCGCCCTGCGTCATGCCGAAGAAGTCCAGTCCCATCACCATCGGGTAGAAGATCGGGATGGTAAGCAGGATCATGGCCAGCGCATCCATGACGCAGCCGAGCAGGATGTAGATCACCAGGATCATGGCCATCACCAGGAGCGGCGGCATGCCGCTGCCCTTCACCCATTCGGCGAGTTCGCCCGGCATCTGCGACAGGGCCAGGGCGGTATTCATCATGTCCGCCCCGAGCAGGACAAGAAAGATCATGGCTGTCGCCTGCGCCGTACCGAGCAGGCTGTGCTTGAACTGGACGAAGCCCATGTTGCCGGAGATCAGCGCCAGGAGACCGCAGGCGGCGGCACCGATCGAAGCCGCCTCGGTCGGGTTGGCCCAGCCGCCGTAGATGCCGACGATCACCACCACGAACACCAGCAGCACCGGCAGCACCTGCAGCAGGCTCTTCAGGCGCTCCGGCCAGGGCACGCGCGGACCGGCCGGACCCGCCGCGGGGTTGATGTGAACAACGATCTGCACCACCAGCATGTAGCCGATCATGGCGATGAGGCCCGGCAGGACCGCCGCCATGAACAGCTTGCCGATGGATTCCTGCGTCAGGATGGCGTAGATCACCAGCGGCACCGAGGGCGGAATCATGATGCCCAGCGTGCCGCCCGCCGCCAGCGCGCCGGTGGCGAGCGAACCGGAATAGCCGTAGCGGCGCAGCTCCGGCAGCGCCACCTGGCCCATGGTGGCGGCGGTGGCCAGCGAGGAGCCGCAGATGGCGCCGAAGCCGGCGCAGGCGCCGATCGAGGCCATGGCGATGCCGCCCTTCCTGTGTCCCATGAAGGCGCTGACGAAGTGGAACAGCAGGCGGCTCAAGCCGCCGTGGGTGGCGAACTGCCCCATCAGCAGGAACAGCGGGATCACCACCAGGTCGTAGTTGGAAAGCCGGGCGAAGGCAAGATTCTTGAGGGAATTGAGCAGAGGCAGCGTTTCGCCGCCGGTCAGATAGAGGTAGCCACCGGCGCCGCACATGAACATGGCAATGCCGATCGGCACGCGAAGCGCCAGCAGCGTGAGCAGCACGCCGAAGATGATGAAGCCGATGCCTGTTCCGCTCATGGCCTGGCTCCACGATGCGCCCAGGTGTGGGCGCACATGTAGAAACCCGCTACGGCCAGCAATATGAAGCTCGGCACCATCAACAGCTGGGCGATCCACACCGGCAGCCCGAGGATGGCCGAGGTCTCTCCCGCCTCCTTGACCGTCATGGCGCCGGCCCAGGCGCGCCAGGCGATCAGCGCGCCGAACAGGCCGACCAGCAGCGAACCCATTGCATCGAGAAAGGCGCGCTTGTCCGGCGCAAGTCGCGCAGTGAAGAAATCCACCTTGACGTCGCCATGCACGAGGTGGGTGTAGGCGAAAAACGTGGCCGAGGCGAAGGCTGCGCACAACTGCAGCAGTTCCACGTCGCCCGGCACCGGCGCGCCGGCGATCTTGCGCCCCACGATGGAGGCGACGGACATCGCGACCAGCACGGTAAACACCACGCCGCCTGCAATGGCCGACCACTTCGCAACCGACAGCAGCGCCCGGCCGAAGAGGCCGAAACCCATGCCCGGTGTTGCAACTGAAGACGGTTCCTGCACTGTTTCTCCTCCTCGATTCCGCTTATTGTTGTTTCATGCTGATGGCAAGGCACACACAGACCACCCGGAGCGGCAGCCAGCCGCTGCCCCCCGGCGGCGAGAGGCGGGCCAGTACAACGGCCGCCGCTCATCCCGCTTCACGCCTCGCCCTCTCCCAGCGCGGAACGGACATCCGCGGGGATGGGCAGTGTCTGGAAACGGCGCGGGTCGTCAGGATGCTTCACCGCCCAGGCGCGCAACTCCGAGCCTTCCAGCAGCACTTCGCCGTCGCGCCGCACAACATGCTTCACCAGGAACATCCTGTCGTGCCACTCTGCGACGAAGCTTTCCTGCACCAGGTCGTCCCCCATATGACCGGGCCGCTTGAACCGTGCGCGGGCGTCGACCAGCGGAAGGTACACGCCATGATCGCGGATCAGGTCGCCGGGATAATGGCCGGCAGCTTCGAAAAGCCGCCAGGTACCCTCGTCGAACCAGCGGAAATAGTTCGGGTAGAACGTGACGGCGGCGGGATCGCAGTCGCCCCAATTTATCCGGATGTCGATGGTATTCTTCAGCACGCCGCTCCTGTCGAGTCCGCGAAAAGCTACGCGGATTTTATTGGCCACGCAACATCGGATTACAAGATCTTCAGTGCGCCGCGCCGCAATTTGCCCGTTTCGGTGCGCGGCAGATCGTCGATGACATGGGTTTGCACCGGGCGCTGGTAGGCAGGCAAGGCGGCGATTGCCTCGGCCGCAGCCGCGCGGGCCGCGGCCGCGCCTGCTTCGCCTGGCACGAGGAAAAGATGCAGGGCCACCGTGTCTTCGCTTTCTGCCCCGCGCGGCACGACGCAGGATTCGCGCACCTTGCCTTGCAGCCGCAGCGCCAGCGCCTGCTCCAGCGCGATGATGTCCACCCATCGGCCGAACACCTTGAGCAACTGATCGGAGCGCCCGGCGAAACTCCAGCCTTCCACCCCGTCCGCGCCGACCGGGCGGAACAGGTCGCCCGGGGAAAATCCGTTCTCGCCGAAGCGGGCGCTGTCATGCGTCACCTCGCGCGAATAGCCGAGGGCCACACCGGGGTGGGAGAACCAGAGGCGCACCGCGCCGTCGCGCCCGCTCTCTTCCGCATCGACGTGCACCCGCGTCAGCGGCGTCGGGCGGATGCCGGACATTTCAGGCGTGCGATAGAGCATCAGCGACAGCGTCTCGGTCGTGCCGTAGCCGTTCACCAGCGGCAGGCCGGCCTGCCGCTGCCAGGCCTCGGCGACATCCGGCGGACAGGCCTCGCCGGCGGACACGGCACAACGTATCGAGGCAAACGGCACCCCGGCTTCCACCAGGCGGCGATAGAGCGTAGGCACGCTGAAGAACAGGGTCGGCCGGTGTTGTTCGACGTTCTGCGCGACCCGTTCCGGGTTGGGCCATTCGGCATCCAGCACGACGCTGGCGCCGAGGCGCAGGCCGGCGAACAGCGCATTGGCAAGCGGGTAGGCGAAAAACAATTTGGAGGTTGAATAAAAACGGTCCTGCGGCATGGCGCCGAGCATCTCGCGGGCGAAGACATGGGCGTGCACAACGGTGCGATGGGCATGGATAATGCCCTTGGGCTTGCCCGTCGTGCCGGAGGAGTAGAGCCAGAAGGCCGGCGCATCTTCCTCCGCCTGATGCAGAATTGCGGTGGCCGGCGATGCGTCAAGCTGCTGCCGCCAGGCGCTGCGGCCCGTCGCGCGCGCATCGCCGACGGCCGCTGCCGCAGCATCCTCAAGCAGCAGGGCGGAGGCGCCGGAATCGACGATGAGATCGCGGATCAGGGAAATGTCGGTGCGCGGGCTGATGGCGACGGGGATGCCGCCCATCCAGATGAGGCCGAGAAAGGCGGCGACCCAGTCGGCGCCGTCCAACAGGCCGACCACGCAGCGCTCGCCCGGCCGGACGCCGCGCCGCAGCCACGCCGCGGCAGCCTGCTCGACGCGACCGCGCAACTCGCCGTAAGCCAGCCGGCTGCCGCCCTCGATGAGGGCGACCTCGCCGGCTGCGCCGCCCAGCAGCAGTTCGGCGGCATTCATGCGCAGCCCGCCCTGGTCCTGTCCCGGCCCATGCCTCCTCCTTTGTCGAAAAGCTTGCCTCTTCTTGTAGTAGGGGCATTACACGCGCCGCGCCGCATGCCGAGCAAGCCCGCTTGCCTAATAGGCATTATCTGCTTTTATAATAATGCCAAATGAAGGATTTCGATCTTAACCTGCTGCGCACCGTCGTCGCCCTCTACGATGCGGGGAGCGTCGGCCGCGCCGCCCAGGCACTCGGCATGAGTCAGCCGGCGGTGAGCGCCGCGCTGGCACGGCTGCGCAAGGCCTTCGGCGAGCCGCTCTTCGTGCGCACTGCGCGCGGCATGTCGCCGACCGCGCGCGCCCATGCGCTCGCCGCCAGCGCGCGCGAGGTGCTCTCCCGCGTCGCCGCAGACGTGCTCTCGGAAACCTCATTCGACCCGGCCACCACCACCGCCACCTTCACCTTCGCGCTGTCCGACGTGGGCGAGATGGTGTTCCTGCCGAAGATCGTGGAACGCCTGCAGCACCTGGCGCCGGGTGCCTTGATTCGCTCGGTGTCCCTGCCGCCGCCCCGGCTCGAGCAGGGACTGGAGAGCGGCGAGGCGGACCTGGCGATCGGTTATTTCCCGGACCTAAAGTCAAGCGCGTTTTTCCAGCAACGCCTGTTCACCCACCGCTTCGTCTGCCTGCTGCGCGCAGACCACCCGATCCGCGGCCACCGGCTCACGCTGGAGCAGTTCCTCGCCCTCAGCCACGCCGTGGTGCGAGCCGAGGGACGCAGCCAGGAAATCTTCGAGAAATATCTGGAGCGGAAGAAAATCGCACGGCGCATCGCCCTGCTCACGCCCCACTTCATGAGCATTCCCACCATCATCGGCAAGTCCGACCTGGTGGTAACCCTGCCGCACGCCATCGGCCTGTTCTTCTCCCAGAGCGGGGCCAACATCAAGGTCGTCGAGCCGCCGCTTCCCATCCCGCGCATCGATCTCAGGCAGCACTGGCACCGCAACGCCCACCACGACCCGAAGCACAAGTGGCTGCGGCGGCTGGTCGCCGACCTCTTCAACGACGC
>PNJM01000204.1 GCA_013821865.1 Rhodocyclaceae bacterium | reverse complement strand
CCGCGTCCTGCGGCGCCGGCGCCTCTTCCGCCGCCGGCACCCTCTGCGACTTGGCCAGTTCCCCGAAAGAAGGCACGGGCCGCGCCACGACATTGAGTATGGCCGCCCATTCCATCCATTCCCGCACGACGCCGTCGCACAGCGACTGCAATTCCTCCGCCCCGATCGACAGCCGCCTGCCGAGCTGAAACAGCCGCGGCATGTGCTTGGCACGCCCGGCTTCCGCCGCCAGGCAGATGTCGGCAATCTCGCGCGCCAGCGCCAGCGACTGCAGCAGCAGGTATTCGCGGCTTCCTTCCGGGAAAGACGTCCCGTCCGGCTCCTCGTGGCGGAACACCGGATCGCAATAGACCTTGGGCACGCCCCAGTCCGAGAGCATGGCGGCAGCCAGCTCGCAGTGGTTCATGGCGAACTTTTCCCGCTCCAGGCCGGTCAGTTCGGCATTTTCGTTCCTGCCGGCGGCACGCAGAAGGCGGTCGTAGTCTTCCGGAAAAAGCGTCGCCAGCGCCAGTTCGCCGACCCGCGCCAGCAGGCCGACCGAGAATGTCTCATCAGCCTGCGCCACGCGCGTTCGCGAGGTCAGCGACTGCAAGGCCAGGGCGCAGGCCAGCGAGCCGGACCAGAAGTGCTGGTAGTCGAATGCCTTGCATGCACCCTGCTTGTACTGCGACAGCAGCGAGAAGCCGAGGGCCATGTTGCGCACCGCCGGCAGGCCCAGCACGACCAGGGCCCCCTGTACCGAAACGACCGACCGTCCGGGATGAACATTGACCGAGTTGGCCGCCTTGATGAGGCGGCCGACGAAAGCCGGATCGGACTTGATGATGCGCGCCAGCTCGTCCATCGACGCATCCTCCTTCTGCGTCAGGCGCATGATGGCGAGCGCCACCCCTTTGGGCGAAGGAAGGTTGCCAGAGGCCTTGAGCTGCTCGAAATTCGAAATGTCGATCGGATTCATTGTGTTTGCACAACATGCGACAGCAGGGCCCGGGAGGCCGGGCCCGCTCGGCTCGTATCGAGCCGGACAGGCATCGGGGTTTTCAACGGCAGGCAAACGGGAAACTTGAGCGAGCCACCAGGGCGCGGCCTGCCGCGAGTCTGCGGTAAAATGCATTATTCGGTTTCCGCCTGCCCCATGAACTACTGCAGCCATTGCGGCGCGCCCGTCAGCCTGAAGGTCCCCGCCGGCGATTCACTGCCGAGATTCGTGTGCGACCGCTGCGGGACGATCCATTACCAGAATCCGAAAATGGTGATCGGCGCCATTCCAGAGTGGGAAGACCGCATCCTGCTCTGCCGCCGCGCCATTGAGCCGCGCGCCGGGCTGTGGACCCTGCCGGCCGGCTTCATGGAGAACGAGGAAACAACCGCCCAGGCCGCCGCCCGCGAGACGCTGGAAGAGGCCTGCGCACGCATCGAAGTGGGCGAGATGTTCTCGCTCATCAACGTGCCGCACATCAACCAGGTGCATATCCTCTATCGTGCGCGCCTGCTCGACCTGGATTTCGCGCCGGGCGTGGAATCCCTCGAGGTTCAGCTCTTCAACGAGGCGAACATTCCCTGGGAGACCATCGCCTTCCGCACCATCGGCCTGACGCTGCGCCATTTCTTCGAGGACCGGAAAACCGGCAGCTACGGCTTCCACGTCCGCGATCTCGTATACCCGCCGCGTTAAGAACCGTGCGTTAGGGCGTGACGGCAAATGTCCGGCACGCGATGGGAAAAGCTTATTGCTGCCCGGCCAGATCGAACAAGACAGGCAGGCTGACGGCGAACTCACGCCCGCGCAGCGATTCCGGCACCGGCGCCGAGACCGCGGCACGCGACATCATGTCCACCGCCTCGCGGTCGAGCGCCTCATGGCCACTCGACCGCTCAAGGAATATCTGCCGCGGTCGGCCCTCGCGCGACACGGCAATGCGCACTTCGGCCGTGCCGGCCCAGCCGCGCTCCTGCGCGATTCCGGGGTAGCGCTTGTAGGCCCGCGCGGCGCGCGCCAGGCCCGTGCGATAGGCGCGGATTCCCTCCGCATCGAGCCCCTCCGTCTCGGGCGCCGGCACGCCCGCAGCCGATGCCGCGCCGAGAGAGGCAAGCTGAACCTGGTTTCTGTTTGCGGAAACCGCGGCGGAACCGCTTGCGGCCTCCAAAGCCGGGGCTTGGGAAGCGGCGGGCTGCGCAATCACGGCCGGTTTGTGGTCGCCCAATCGATGCAGGACATCCTGCGTGCGCCGCGGCTGCGGAATCCGGTGCGGGGCCGCAACGGCTGCAGCCGGCTTGCTCTCCGGCACGGCCGCGGCGCGCAGCGTCGCCGCAAGCGGCTGCACGGCCGGCTGCGGAGAGCGCGGCGGCAGCATCGGCCACAGCACAAGCATGTGCAGCACGAGCGAGAGAGCCAGCGCGCGCGCCAGGCTGCGCCCGGCCCGCTCGTTTCCGGCTAGGCTTTGAAAAATCACCGCACTCTGATAATCTAAAAAAACCTTATGAGTTTACACCGAAGACGACTGTGAGATGACCGTGATCAGCGCTTCACATCCGCTCATTCTGACGCTCGACATGCATGGCGTGCCGCACCGCTGGGTGACGTGGCAGCACGCCTGCTTCTACTACGCCAAGAATCTCGTCGCCTGGGCCGCCGGCGATCACAGCTTCACCTTCCACGGCGGCATGAACCGCATGACCGGCGAGCGTTCCTTCATCACGGTCGACAGCATCATCGCCATCAAGGGCAAGGCGCTGACGCCGCGCCACACGCCCTCGGTGCCGCCGCTCAACAACCGCGAACTGTTCCACCGCGACCGCCACATGTGCGCCTACTGCGGCCACGACTATTCCTTCCTGCGCCTGACGCGCGACCACATCCTGCCCGTCTCCCAGGGCGGCCGCGACCTGTGGATGAACGTCGTCACCGCCTGCCGCCACTGCAACCAGAAGAAAAGCGGCCGCACGCCCGAGCAGGCCGGCATGGAACTGCTCTACGCGCCCTACGTGCCGAACAAGGCCGAGTTCCTCATCCTCTGCAACCGCAACATCCTTGCCGACCAGATGGACTTTCTGGCCCAGCACGTGTCGGCGCACAGCAGGTTGAAGATCGGCTAAGCTGCACCACCGGTAGAATAGGCGGATGCAGCTTCCGCCCGACGACCAAAGGAAGTCCCTGAGGGATACCAAACTCCTTACCTCGTACCGCAAGCACTGGGCGCACCGCTTCGGCATCTCGCCCTTCCTGCCGATGTCGCGCGCCGAGATGGACGCGCGCGGCTGGGATTCCTGCGACATCATCCTTGTCACCGGCGACGCCTGCATCGACCATCCGAGCTTCGGCATGGCGCTGATCGGCCGGCTGCTGGAGGCGCAGGGCTTCCGCGTCGGCATCATCAGCCAGCCCGACTGGCATGCGGTCGGCGCGTTCCGCACCCTGGGCAAGCCGAACCTGTTCTTCGGCGTCACCGCCGGCAACATGGATTCGATGGTCAACCGCTACACGGCCGACCGCAAGATCCGCTCGGAGGACGCCTACACGCCCGACGCCGAGGCCGGCCGGCGGCCCGACCGCGCCGTCGTCGTCTATGCCCAGCGCTGCCGCGAGGCCTATCCGGGCAGCGCCGTCGTCATCGGCAGCATCGAGGCCAGCCTGCGCCGCATCGCCCACTACGACTACTGGTCCGACAAGGTGCGCCGTTCCATCCTGCCGGATTCGAAAGCGGACCTGCTGCTGTTCGGCAATGCCGAGCGCGCCATCGTGGAACTGGCGCACCGCCTGGCGAAAGGCGTGCCCATCGGCGAAATCCGCGACCTGCGGGGCAGCGCCTTCATGGTGCCGCGCGGCTGGCTGCCAGGCGAAGAATGGCAGGAAGCCGACTCGACCACGGTGGATGCGCCGGGCGCGCTGCACCCGCATCCCGATCCGTATGCAATGGAACCGGCAGCGCAAACCGCGCCGCAGCCGGCCGGACAACCAATCCGTTTCCACTCGCGCAGCGAACGCCTCGCCGCGCGCAAGTCGGAACGCGCCCACACCGTGATCCGCCTGCCCTCCTACGAGAAGGTGAAGGACGATCCGATCCTCTACGCGCACGCCTCGCGCACCTTCCATCTCGAATCCAATCCCGGCAACGCGCGCGCCCTGGTGCAGGGGCACGGCGAACGGGACGTCTGGCTGAATCCGCCGCCGGTGCCGCTCACCACGCCGGAGATGGATTACGTCTACGGCCTGCCCTATGCCCGCGCACCGCATCCCGCCTACGGCAAGGCGAAGATTCCGGCCTGGGAGATGATCCGCTACTCGGTGAACATCATGCGCGGCTGCTTCGGCGGCTGCACCTTCTGCTCGATCACCGAACATGAAGGCCGCATCATCCAGAGCCGTTCGGAAGAATCCATCCTGCACGAGATCGAGGAGATCCGCGACAAGACGCCGGGCTTCACCGGCGTCATCTCCGATCTCGGCGGGCCGACCGCCAACATGTACCGCCTGCAGTGCAAGGACGCCAAGATCGAGGAATCCTGCCGACGCCTGTCCTGCGTCTACCCCGACGTCTGCCCGAACATGGGCACCGACCACGGGCCGCTGGTGCAGCTCTACCGCAAGGCACGCACTCTTCCCGGCATCAAGAAGGTGCTGATCGGCTCGGGCCTGCGCTACGACCTCGCGGTGCAGTCACCTGAGTATGTGAAAGAACTGGTGACCCACCACGTCGGCGGCTACCTCAAGATCGCACCGGAGCACACTGAGGCCGGGCC
>PNJM01000203.1 GCA_013821865.1 Rhodocyclaceae bacterium | reverse complement strand
TTGTCGGTCGTGGCGAGCAGCCGCTTCGCGTGGAAGATCCGGTGGTGCGTCAGGTGCTCCACCAAAGTGGTGCCGAAGGTGCGCTTGAACAGCCGCATCGCGGAATTCGGATGGAGCCCGGCCTCGCGTCCGATGTCGGTCACCGTGATGGGGTCGGTGTAGCTCTGGGCGATGAAGCAGACCATCTGCTCGACCTTGTTCAGGCCGCTGACCTGGACCTTGCCGCGCCCGGACCGGGCGGAGCCTCCCTTGCATTGCTCCTGGGCGACGGCGAGGCGCCGGAACCGGGTCTTCATTTCGAGGAAGACGATCTCGCGCACCGTTTTGTCGCCCGATTGCAGGTCGCTCTCCCACTGCCGGAAGAGGGCCGTATCGAAGGCCGCGCGCTCCGCCCGCGGCTCGCTCACCACCTCGCCGCGCATCAGCGGCTGCACCAGCGCCTCGGGCAACTCGCATTGGAGAAACCAGGCCAGCGGCAGCGTGGCGACGTAGTATTCGGTGTCCGCCTCGTAGTCGACGATCTGGTGGGGGATGGCGGCCCAGAAGGCGGTGAAGCGGCCGGGCGGCACGCTCACGCGGTGCGCCCCGATCAGGTAGGTGACCCGGCCCCGGACCAGCATGTTGAGCTGGATCTCGTTGTGGTGGTCCGGCCGGTGCATCGGCGACGGATTCCACCGCACACAGGAAAGACCGTAGCTGGTGAAGTCGGGACGGTCTGGGGTGAACTTGGCCATAGGTTAGTTTCCAGCAGAAACTAGGCGGCAAACAGGCGGACAGGCCAGCCGAGATAATCTATCGTCGCACGTCCGTTTCCCCCTGTCGGCCTGGGCGCCGCCGCGCGGCTCCACGCCCCGGCTGCCCGGCCCCGAGTCCACCCCTAAGCCCCTGCTTGTCTCGCCATGAAGTTGCTCCCTCTGCATCTCTCCGCCATCGCCGCGCTGGTCGCCGTCACCGGCGTCCGGGCCGGAGAAAAGGCCCTGGTCGATACCACCCGCTCCCCTCACGCGCTCATGTATATGCCCGATCTGGCCGACGTGCGCTGGAACGGGGGACTCCTCGGCGAACGCTTCGACGTCGCGCGCACGACGATGATCCCGCACATGGGCGAACTCATGAGCAACCCGGCCACGAGTCCGGCATGGGACAACTACCTCATCGCGGCCGGACTCAAGCAAGGGCGCTTCCGCGGCCCGCCGTTCAACGACGGCGACTTCCTCAAGTGGTTCGAGGCCCTCGTGCAGGTCTACGCCCTCACCCGCGACCCCAAGCTCGAAGCCCAGATGGACGAGATCATCGCCGTCGTGGCCAAGGCCCAGCGCGAGGACGGCTACCTCCACACGCAGACGATCATTCCCCAGCGCGCGGGCGAGCAGACGCGGGAGTTCGCCGACCGCGAGCACTTCGAGACCTACAACATGGGGCACCTCATGACCGCGGCGGCCGTGCATTACCGCGTGACCGGCAAGCGCACCCTGCTCGAGCCCGCGATCAAGGCCGCCGATTACATCGAACGCCTCTGTCGCGAGCGTCCGCAGGAACTCGCGCGCAACGCCATCTGCCCGTCGCACTACATGGGCGTGATCGAGATCTACCGCATCACGCGCGACCCCCGTTACCTCAGGCTCGGCGAGCAGCTCATCGAGATCCGCAGCCTCGTGCCGCCCGCGGAGGGCAGCGACCACAACCAGGACCGCATGCCCTTCCGCCAGATGACCGAGGCCGTGGGCCATGCCGTCCGCGCCAATTACCTCTACGCCGGCGTCGCCGACGTCTTCGCCGAGAACGGCGATCGCTCGCTCTTCCAACCCCTCGCGACCCTCGCCGACAACGTCGCCGGCAAGAAGCTCTACATCACCGGCATGACCGGCGCGATCTACGACGGCGCCTCGCCCGACGGCGTCGACCACACGCAGCACAAATACATCCGCACGATCCACCAGGCCTACGGGCGCAACTACCAGTTGCCGAATCTCACCGCCTACAACGAGACCTGCGCCACCATCGGCTACGGGATGTGGCTCTGGCGCATGCTCGCCGTCACCGGCGAGGCCGCCTACGCCGACCAGTTCGAGCAGACGCTCTACAACGGCATCCTCCCCGGCATCAGCCTCGAGGGCACCCACTACTTCTACGTCAACGCGCTCAAGAAGCTGCACGAGTTCGACGTGCCGTTGCGCTGGTCGCGCACCCGCGAGGCCAACATCCCGGCGAGTTTCTGCTGCCCGCCCAACGTGGTGCGCACCATCGCCGAGATGCACAACTACGTCTACGCGCTCTCGCCCGATACGGTCTGGGTGAACCTCTACGCCGCCAGCACGCTCGACTCGCGGTGGCTCGACGGCACGCCGATCAAGCTCCGGCAGGAAACCGACTACCCGTGGGCCGGCGCCGTCAGGATCGTGATCGACGAGGCCCCGGGCCGCGAGGTGACGCTCAAGCTCCGCGTCCCCGGCTGGATCCGGAGCGAGGCGGTCACCGTCAAGGTCAACGGGCTCCCCGTCTCCCCGACGATCCAGCCCGGCACCTACGCCGACCTCCGCCGCCACTGGAAGAAGGGCGACGTCGTGGAGTTCGACATGGAGTTCAAGCCCGTGCTCTGGGAGGCGAACCCGCTCGTCGAGGAGACCGTCGATCAGGTGGCGGTCAAATACGGTCCGCTCGTCTATTGCATCGAGTCGAACGACCTGCCCGAGGGCGTCGCGCTGAAGGATGTCGCGGTCTCGCTCCGCTCGCCCGCGACCTTCACCGCCCGCCGGGAGAAGATCGGCCCGGCGTCGGTGCTGACGCTGACTTTCGAAGCGCTGGTGCTCCAGCGTCCCGCCTGGCAACCCGGCCAGCTCTACCGCGAGTTTGACGATAAACCCCCGCGGACGATTGCCCTCAAGGCCGTGCCTTACTACGCATGGGGCAACCGCGGGGACACCGAGATGTCCGTCTGGCTCCCCGCGCGCTGAACTACTCCTGCTTTATGAGTCAACCGACGCCAGCCCCCACCTTGGTCGAGCGCCTCGACGCGCTCTACGAATACGACCGCGAGCCGGTCGCCCCAAACAAGCTCCATGGCGGCAAGACGTTCATCGCCATGTTTGCCGGTGAGCACGTCGCCGGGACGGAGTTCGTGCTGGGGCCGCTGCTCGTCATCCACGGCGTCTCGGCCACCGATGCGCTGGGCGGCCTGCTGCTCGGGAACGTGCTGGCCGTGCTCAGCTGGGCGCTGATGTGCGCGCCGATCGCCGTGCGCGAGCGGCTCACGGTCTATTGGCAGATTCGCAAGATCGCCGGTCCCTACCTGACGGTCTTCTACTCCGCCGCATTTGCCGTCACGCTGTGCCTCCTGGCCGGCGCCATGGTCAATGTGTCCACCACGGCCATCGCCCATCCGTTCGGCATCGAGAGCCCGAACTATGCGGCCGGGGAGTATTTCCCGAGTGCGCCGTGGATCGCGGTGGCGGTGGTCATCGGCTCGGTCATCGCCATGCTGGCCGTGCTCGGCTTCGACCGGATCGCGCACTTTTCGAAGATCTGCGCGCCGTGGATGCCGCTGATTTTCCTCGCCGGTGCATTCGGCGCGCTGCCCATTCTGGGCGTGTCCGATCTCGCTTCCTTCTGGGAGGCGGCGCAGACGAAGATCTGGACCGGCGTGCCGGCGACCGGGGAATCGAAATACGGTTTCTGGAGCTGCGTCGGCCTGGCCTGGCTCTGCAACGTTTCGCAACACATGGGCATGGGCGACGTGACGATCTTCCGTTTCGCGAAGAAATGGCAGTATGGCTTCGCGTCGGCCTTCGGCATGTTCATCGGCCACTATTTCGCCTGGATCGCCTCCGGCATCCTCTGCGCGGCCTTCATTGTCACCCAGAAGGCGGCGGGGGTGGATCAGCCCAACGTGAATCCCGGCAACATCGCCTGGCTCGGCGCCGGCTGGGCCGGCCTCGTCTGCGTGGTGCTCGCCGGCTGGACGACCGCCAACCCCACGCTCTATCGCGCCGGCCTGGCCTTCCAGACGGCGACCCCCAACTGGAGCCGCTGGCGCGTCACGCTGATCGCCGGCGCCGTGATGATCTTCACCGCGTGCATCCCGGCCGTGAATTTCTTCCTCGACCGCATCGTGGCCTATTACGGCTTGTTCTTCATGCCGCTCGGAGCCTTCATCTTCATCGACTACTGGGTCTTTCCCCGCATCGGCCTGCAGAAATATTTCGCCGAGAAGCGCCGCCTGACGGCGAGTTGGCCGGCGGCGGTGGGCTGGTTCGGCTCGTTTGGCATCGGCTTCGTGCTCTTTGCCAAGGACAACTATGCCGCCTTCGGCGGGGTGAACGCCTGGCTGCCCAAATGGCTGGCCGATTATCGCGCCGATTTCTTCATGCAGGTGCTGCCGGCGTGGATCCTTGCGGTGGTGCTCTACACCGTGTGCTCCTTCGTGCAGCAGAAATTCACCGCCAAGTCGGCAGCCTGACCATGAAGACCTTCCTCAAATCCGTTTCCTATCTCGGCCTCGCGCTCTCGATCGTGCCTTCGCTCCTCGTCTTTGCCGGCCGGCTTTCCATGGAGACCAATCTGAACCTGATGGCCGTTGGCATGGTGCTGTGGTTTGCCACCGCCGTTTTCTGGATCAAACGCGACCAGGGGCTGTGAGTCCTGCCCATGTCCGCTCCCCGCGTCCATCACCTGCGTTGCGAGTATCTGGTCGACCCGCTCGGCCTCGATGAGCGCCGGCCGCGCCTGTCGTGGCTGGTCGATTCCCCGCGCCGGGGCGCCCGCCAGGCCGCCTACCGGGTGCGCGTCGCCT
>PNJM01000202.1 GCA_013821865.1 Rhodocyclaceae bacterium | reverse complement strand
CGGAACGCGCGGCGCGCCGCCGCTATTGGCATGGGCGGTGATGATAAACTCGGTTCGAACTTTCCCAGAGAGACAAAGATGCGCGAACGCAAAGTCCAATGCCTCAGTCCCCATGGCCTGCACCGCATGGCCTACACGGAGTGGGGCGACCCGAAAAACCCGCGCGTGCTCGTCTGCGTGCACGGCCTGACGCGCAACGGCCGCGATTTCGATTACCTGGCGCAGGCCTTGTCGGATCGTTATCGGGTTGTCTGCCCGGATGTGGCGGGGCGCGGCCGCAGCGACTGGCTCAAGGTGAAGGACGATTACCAGTTGCCGCAGTACGTCTCGGACATGGTGGCGCTGCTGGCGCGGCTCGATGTCGAGGAGGTGCACTGGGTCGGCACCTCCATGGGCGGGATGATCGGCATGGCGCTGGCCGCGCAGGCCGACACGCCCATCGCGCGGCTGGTGCTGAACGACATCGGTCCGGTGATCACCGCGGTATCCATCCGGCGCATCGCGGAGTACGTGGGCATGGCGCCGGAGTTCGCCTCGATCGAGGAGGCGGAACGCTACGTTCGCCTGGTGAGCGCCCCGTTCGGCCGGCTGACCGACGCGCAGTGGCGCCATCTCACCGTGCATGTCACCCGGCAGAAGGCCGACGGCGGTTATGGGCTGGTATACGATCCCGGCATCGCCGAGCCCTTCCGCAAGGCGATGAACGACGAGGATGTGATGCTCTGGCCGCTCTACGACGCCATCCGCTGCCCGACGCTGGTGGTGCGCGGCGCGGAATCCGACCTCCTCGCGCATGAGACCTGCCTGGAGATGGGGCGGCGCGGCCCGAAGGCGCTGATCGCCGAGATCCCCGGCGTCGGGCACGCGCCGATGTTCCTCGACGAGGCGCAGGTGGCGGTAGTGCGGGAGTTCCTGCTGGCGGGGTGAGTGAACTGGGCGTCCCATTCCCTGGAGATCGTGTAAATGGCTGAGAATAAACCGTCGTCCCCGCGAAGCTTGTCCCCGCATGTTGTAAGCGGGGAGCGGGGACCCAGCGGCGTTCAAACAAAGAAATTGGATTCCCGTGTGGGCGGGAATGACGGAGCGGTTCGGGAGATCGTAAGTCATATCGATGCCATGCCGAGCCTGGAAGAGCGGCTGGCCCGATTCGATCCGACGCGACATGGTAGTGAGGTCATGGCCGGCAAGACACTTGGAGCCGAGCGGTCACAGTGCCGCCTTGAGTCGCCGCTTCGCTCCAACTCCCGCAAATGAAAGCCGCCTTCATCCGCCGCTACGGCGGCAACAAGGTCGTCGAGCTGGGCGAGCTGCCGGCGCCGCAGGCGGGACCGGGCGAGCTGCTGGTGGAGGTGCATGCCGCCAGCGTGAATCCGGTGGACTTCAAGATCCGCGACGGCATGCTGAAGACGATCGTTTCCTTCGGCTTCCCGCTCATCCTCGGCAACGACCTGTCCGGCGTGGTGAAGGCGGTCGGCGCCGGCGTGACGCGCTTCAGGCCCGGCGACGCGGTGTTCGCGCGCATGGACAAGCAGCGCATCGGCGCCTTCGCCGAGTTCGCCGTGGTGGCCGAGGCGGATGCCGCCGCCAAGCCGGCGAACCTCTCCCACGTCGAGGCGGCCGCGGTGCCGCTGGCGGGCCTGACGGCCTGGCAGGCGCTGTTCGAGATCGGCGGCCTGGCGGCCGGGCAGAAGGTGCTGATCCATGCCGGCTCGGGCGGGGTGGGCACGTTCGCCATTCAGCTCGCCCGGCATGCCGGCGCGACGGTCGCCACCACCGTCGGCGCGCGCAATGCCGAACTGGCCCGCAGCCTGGGCGCCGATGTCGTCATCGACTACAAGACGCAGCGTTTCGAGGACGTCGTCAGCGGCTATGACCTGGTCTTCGACACACAGGCCGGGGACATCCAGCACCGCTCCTTCGCCGTGTTGAAGCGCGGCGGCGTGCTGGTGAGTATCGCCGGCAAGCCGGACAGCCGGCTGGTGCGTGAATTCGGATTGAATCCCCTCCTCGGTGTGCTGCTCGACTTCCTCAGCCGCAAGACCCTGCGCCTGGCGAAGCAGTACGGCGTGCGCTACGAGTATCTCTTCATGCACCCGAGCGGCGAGCAGCTCGCACAGATCGGCCGCCTGCTCGCCGACGGCAGTGTGCGGCCCGTCATCGACAAGGTGTTTCCGCTGGCGCAGGTGCGCGAGGCCCTGGCCTGCAGCGAAGCCGGCCACGCCACCGGGAAGGTGGTGGTGGAGGTGAAGGCTGCCAGGTGATTGCCGGTCCGCTACCCAGCCCGATGGGCCCTAATCGAGCAGCAGGAAAGCTGGCACTTCGGATTCCGCGCGCGAAACTGGCGGCGCTGTGCCGCAAGTACGGCATCCTGAAATTGAGCCTGTTCGGTTCGGCGGCTCGCAACGAATTGACGCCTGACAGCGATATCGATCTGATGGTGGAGTTCGATCCGGAGAAAGCGCCCTCGCTGTGGAGCGCGCCGGAGATGGAAACCGCGCTTTCAATGCTGTTCGGCAACCGGCGCGTCAACCTGGCGCCGCCCGGAATCCTGCGCAACCCCTATCGTCGCAAATCGATCCTGCCGGACCTCCGGGTGCTGTATGAAGCCCCTAGGGACATGCCCTGAGAGGGTGACGCCGTATTGCGGGGACTGACTTTTCCCCGGGAAGGGATAGGGCGGGCCGGCGCGATACCCGGTGCTAGAATCGCTCGTCATAGAGGAGGGGCCGGGCAGCCCGCTGTTTCCGTTCCGTCCATTCGATACCTGGAAAACAGAATAATGGCTCGTCCAAAGAAACCCGCGTCCGACACCGGCGCCAACCTCGGCTTCGAGGCCAAGCTCTGGCAGATGGCCGACGGTCTGCGCAACAACATGGACGCGGCGGAGTACAAGCACGTCGTCCTCGGCCTCATCTTCCTCAAGTACATCTCCGACGCCTTCGAGGCCAGGCACGCCGAACTTGAAGCGCAGAAGAAGCAGGGCGCCGACCCCGAAGACCCCGACGAATACCGCGCCGCCAGCATCTTCTGGGTGCCGCCCGAGGCGCGCTGGAAATACCTGAAGTCGATGGCGCCGCAGCCGACCATCGGCCAGCTGGTCGATGACGCCATGGCCGCCATCGAGCGCGACAACGCCTCGCTCAAGGGCGTGCTGCCCAAGGACTACGCCCGTCCCGGCCTCGACAAGCAGCGGCTCGGCCAGATCATCAACCTGGTGAGCGACATCGCGCTGGGCAGCGCGGCCGACCGCGCCAAGGACACCCTCGGCCGCGTCTACGAATACTTCCTCGCCCGCTTCGCCAGCGCCGAGGGCAAGAGCGGCGGCCAGTTCTACACGCCCTCGCGCGTGGTGCGCGTGCTGGTCGAGATGCTCGCCCCCTACAAGGGACGCGTCTACGACCCCTGCTGCGGTTCGGGCGGCATGTTCGTCAGCAGCGAGAAGTTCATCGAGGCCCACAGCGGCAAGCTGGGCGACATCTCCATCTACGGCCAGGAATCCAACTACACGACCTGGCGCCTGGCCAAGATGAACCTCGCCATCCGCGGCATCGACGCGCAGATCGCCCACGGCGACACCTTCCACAACCACGCCCACCCCGACCTCAAGGCCGACTACGTCCTGGCCAACCCGCCCTTCAACGACAGCGACTGGCGCGGCGAACTGCTGAAGAACGACAAGCGCTGGGTCTACGGCGTGCCGCCGGCGGGCAACGCCAACTTCGCCTGGGTGCAGCACTTCATTTACCACCTCGCGCCCACGGGGCAAGCCGGCTTCGTCCTCGCCAACGGCTCCATGTCGTCCAACCAGTCCGGCGAAGGCGAAATCCGCAAGGCCATCATCGAGGCCGACCTGGTCGACTGCATGGTCGCGCTGCCGGGCCAGCTCTTCTACTCCACGCAGATCCCGGTCTGCCTATGGTTCCTCACCCGCAACAAGCGCGGAACTTCCCCCTCTCCCCGCTCGCGGGGAGAGGGCCGGGGTGAGGGGCAGTTCCGCGACCGCCGCCACGAAACCCTCTTCATCGACGCCCGCAAGATGGGCACCATGGTCGACCGCACCCACCGCGAACTGACCGACGAAGACCTCGCCAAGATCGCCGGCACCTACCACGCCTGGCGCGGCGACCCCATACTCAACCCCCCTTTGAAAAAGGGGGGCGAAGGGGGGATTTATAAGGACATCCCCGGCTTCTGCAAATCCGCCACCCTCGACGAAATCCGCAAACACGGCCACGTCCTCACCCCCGGCCGCTACGTCGGCGCCGAGGCCGCCGAGGACGACGGTGAGCCGTTCGAGGAGAAGATGCAGCGGCTCGCCGCGACGCTGCGCGAGCAGCAGGCGGAGGCTGCGAAGCTGGATGCCGCCATCGCCGCCAATCTGAAGGGGCTTGGGTATGGCGGGTGAATGGGCGCAGCACCAAGTGAGCAAACTTATTGAACACGGTGCGCTCATCATTGGCGATGGTTATCGTGCGAAGAACTCGGAGTTGACTGACTTCGGCCTTCCCTTTGCGCGTGCCGGAAATATCAACGCTGGTTTCCTCTTCAGCGACGCAGACTGTTTTCCGGAAGAGAATCTCAACCTTGTGGGTAACAAGGTTAGTCAACCAGGCGATGTCGTATTCACGTCAAAGGGTACGGTCGGTCGCTTCGCTTTCGTGCGGCCCGACACGCCGAAGTTCATCTATTCGCCACAGTTATGCTTCTGGCGCTCGGTTGATCGCGAGCTGATTGATCCGCGCTTCCTCTCGTTCTGGATGTCCGGCCGTGAGTTCTTCATCCAGTTCAAGGGTGTTGCGG
>PNJM01000201.1 GCA_013821865.1 Rhodocyclaceae bacterium | reverse complement strand
CCCCTCGCACGCCTATCTGGGCCTCTCGCCGGGCCTCGATTTCGAAACGAAGATCGTGGTCAAGGAAGACGCCGCGCGGCTCCTGCGCGAGGAACTGGCAAAGCCGCGCTACGCCTGCCAGCCCATCGCGCTGGGCACCAACACCGACTGCTACCAGCCGGTCGAGCGCCGGCTGCGCATCGAGGAATGGCTTCGCCACCACGAGCCGGGCAAGGCCGGCCACATCCTCAGCCTGATCCGCCAGATGCGCGGCGGCCGCCTGAACGATCCTCGCTTCGGAGAGCGCATGCGCGGCAGCGGCCCCTACGCCGACATGATCCGCCAGCGCTGCCACGCCGCCTGCAATCGGCTCGGTCTGAATCAGCGCGACAGCCCGCTCGATTGCAACCGCTTCGTGCCGCCGCGCGCCGTTTCGCCGCAGCTCGCGCTGTTCCAGGAAGGCTCAGACTAACCTTACAAAGTGCGCCTCCACAGCCTCACCGTCGACCAGGCCCTCGCCAGCCTGAAAACCACCTCGGCCGGCCTCGCCGCGGCCGAGGCGGCGCGCCGGCTGGCGGAGTTCGGCCCGAATCGCGTCGAGGAAGTCGGCCGCAAGAATCTGCTCTTCGGTTTCGCGCGGGAGTTCACCCATTTCTTCGCCCTCATCCTGTGGCTGGCCGCGGCACTGGCCTTCGCCGCCGAGCACTACGATCCCGGCCAGGGCATGGCACGGCTGGGCATCGCCATCGTCGGCGTCATCCTCATCAACGGCATCTTCTCCTTCTGGCAGGAATACAAGGCCGAGCGGGCGGTGGCGGCGCTGCGCCGGCTGCTGCCGCAGAAGGTGAAGGCATTCCGCTCCGGCGAGATCGTGCAGATGCTCGCCACTGACCTCGTGCCGGGCGACATCGTGCTGCTGGAGGAAGGCGACAATGTTCCGGCCGACTGCCGCCTGGTCGAGGCCTTCGGACTGCGTGTAAACACCGCGACGATCACCGGCGAGCCGCGACCCAGGGCGCGCAGCATCGAGACGAGTGGCGAAGAGTCGCCGCTCTTCGCGAAAAACATCGCGCTCGCCGGCACCTCGGTGGTGTCGGGCCAGGCGCGCGCCGTGGTGTACGCCACCGGCATGCGCACCGAGTTCGGCAGGATCGCCCACCTGACGCAGACGGCGGGCGAGCCCACTTCGCCGCTGCAGCGCGAGATCGCGCGCCTGTCGCGCATCGTGGCCTTTCTCGCCACCGGCATCGGCGTCGCCTTCTTCTTCATCGGCCAGGCGCTGGGGCTGCCGTTCTGGGAGAACTTCCTCTTCGCCATCGGCATCATCGTCGCCAACGTGCCGGAAGGCCTGCTGCCGACCGTGACGCTGTCGCTGGCCATGGCGACCCAGCGCATGGCCAAGCGCAACGCGCTGGTGCGCCACCTGCCCGCGGTGGAAGCGCTCGGCTCGACCACGGTGATCTGCTGCGACAAGACCGGCACGCTGACGCAGAACCGCATGTCGGTGCGCCGCCTCTGGCTCGGCGGCGCGGTCTTCGCGCCGGACGATCTGGCGGCACAGCCGCGCCTGGCGGCGGACAACCGCCAACTGTTCGTAAACGCCGCGCTTTGCCACAACTTGAAGGAAGTGGAGAACCGGGGCAGACGCGAACTGCTGGGCGATCCGATGGAAGTGGCGCTGGCCGGCATGGGCCGGCAGGCGGCCGGCGGACTCGGCGGTTTCACCCGCCTCGACGAGATTCCCTTCGACACCGATCGCAAGCGCATGTCGGTGCTGTGCGAAACGCCGGATGGACGCGTGCTCTACTGCAAGGGCGCGCTGGAGACGGTGCTCGCGGCCTGTGACTTCGTGCAGTTCGACGCGGGAATCGTGCCGCTCGATGCCGCCGCGAAGACGCGCCTGCTGGCCGCGCAGGACGGGATGGCCGAGGCCGGCCTGCGCGTGCTGGCGTTCGCCCATTGCCCGGCCTCGGATGGCATGCCCGCCGAAGAGAGCGGCATGACACTGACAGGTCTGGTCGGGCTGGAAGACCCGCCGCGCCCCGAGGTGCCGGAGGCCATTGCGCGCTGCGCCTCGGCCGGCATCCGCGTGATCATGGTCACCGGCGACCATCCGCACACGGCGCGGGCCATCGCCCGCGAAATCGGCCTGGTGAAGACCGGCCAGCCGGTGCTCGTCACCGGCGATGAACTGCGCTGCATGTCGCCGGCGCAACTGCAACTGGCGCTCGATGCGAAAGAAATCATTTTCGCCCGGGTGGCGGCCGAGCAGAAAATGCTGATTGTCGAGGCGCTGCAGAAGAAGGGCGAAATCGTCGCCGTCACGGGCGACGGCGTGAACGACGCGCCGGCGCTGAAAACGGCCGACATCGGCATCGCCATGGGCATCGCCGGCGCCGACGTGGCCAAGGAAGCGGCCGACCTGATCCTGCTCGACGACAACTTCGCCAGCATCGTCGCCGCAATCGAGGAGGGACGCGCGGTGTTCGAAAACATCCGCAAGTTCCTCGCCTACATCCTCACCTCGAACATTCCCGAACTGGTGCCCTACCTGGCCTTCGTGCTGTTCAGGATTCCGCTGCCGCTCACCATCATCCAGATCCTGGCCGTAGACCTGGGCACCGACATGCTGCCGGCGCTGGCGCTGGGCGCGGAAAAGCCCGATCCGGGCGTGATGCACCGGCCGCCGCGAGCACGCGGCGAGCGGCTGCTGTCATGGGGCCTGATCGCCCGCGCCTATCTGTTTCTCGGCGTGCTGGAGGCGGTGGCGGCGATGGCGGCATTCTTCTTCGTCCTCAACCTGGCCGGCTGGCAATACGGCGAAATCCTGGCCAAGGCCGACCCGCTCTACCTGCAGGCGACCACTGCCTGCCTCGTGGCGATCGTGGTGACGCAGGTGGTGAACGTCTTTCTCTGCCGTCACCCGCTCAGGTCTTCGCTCTCCTTCGGGTTCTTCGGCAACCCCCTCATCCTGCTCGGCATCGCGGCGGAACTGGGCATGATCCTGTTCATCGTCTATACCCCGGCCGGCAACTGGCTGTTCGGCACGGCGCCGATCGGGCCGGAAGCCTGGCTCATCGCCCTTCCCTTCGCGCTTGCCATGTGGGTGCTGGAGGAAGCGCGCAAAGCCTGGCTGCGCCGGAGCGCAAGCTGAAGAACTCCTTTCCGCTGACGGGGACTCGGGAGCGAAGCATCAATTCCTGCTTTGGAGCTTCTCGTACATTCCGGTGACGGTATTCATCACTTCAAGCAGGTTCTCGCTGGCGCCGGCAATGCCGGTCGCGTGCGTCTTGTCGCCGCGGCGCTGCAACGCGGCGTCATAAAGCGCCCACTGTTTCCTGCCCTCTTCCAGTTCTTCCCGGATGGCCGGCGTATTGATCTTTGCGCCGGAAAGCTCCTGCAGGCCGGCGACGAACTCCTTGCGCGCCTTGTCCAGTTCGGCCTGCGCATTGGCCGGCGCAACCCCCCACCTGATCGCCTGATAGAACTTGGCCATGCGCTGGGACAGCATGCGCTGGCGGCCGGCCTTGTTGACCAAGCGGCCTTGCGCCGTGCCGGAATGCTTCTCCAGTTGCACCGTGCCCTGGTGCGCGAGCGACAGGACTTCCTCGTTGATCTCCATCACGCGCCTTGCGCCCTCCGTACCCGGCTTGGCGCCGATCAGCACATCCTTGTACGCCAGCCAGGCCCGTTCCAGGTTGAGGTAGGTGTTGCGGATTTCCGGCGTCGGCGCGAAGTTCTTCAACTCGACCAGCTGGCGGTCGAATAGCGCAATCGACCCGTCGAGTATTTTCGCGGATCGCTCGCTGTCGATATCCTGGCCGATCTGGAGATACGCCTTGGCCATGCGCTGCGACAGCATGCGCTGGCGACCCGCCTTGTTGATGGCGGAGTCGATGTCGCCGATCTGCGCCTGCGCCGGATGCAAGGTGGCATCAATGAAAACCGCCATACAGGCAAGCGCCAGTGCTGCAATGATGTTTCTCATGGTTCTCTTCCGCTGCCGGGATCGGCGCCGCCTCGAAGTCCGTTCCGGGTCACTTGCCGAGCTTTTCGAACATCGCGGTGATGTTGTCCATCGTTTCGAGCAAACGTTCGCTGGTCGTCGCGACGTTGGTCGCCAGAACCTTTTTGTCCGCCGCCTCGCCCGCATCGAGGGCGTTCTCGAAGAACAGCCATTGCTGTTTGGAAAGCTCCACTTCGTCCTTGATCGCCCGCGTGGTGGCCGGCGCGGTGGCCAGCGCGATCAGGCCAACATTGAAATCCTTGCGCGCCTTCTGCAGCTCCGCCGCCGCTCCGTTCGGCGCCACTCCCCAGTTCACCGCCTGGTATAGCTTGGCCATGCGCTGCGACAGCATGCGCTGGCGGCCCGCCACGCCGACCAGCGGCCCACTCTCCGAACCGGACAGATCGACCAGCATTGCCGCACCGGCCTGGGCCAGCTCCAGCACCGCATCGCTCTGCGCCACTACCTTCTTGGCGCCCTCCCGAGTCGGCCTGGCTCCCACCAGCATGTCCTTGTACGCAAGCCAGGCGCGCTCCAGGTTAAGGTAGGCGCTCTTGATCTCCGGTGTTGGCGCAAAATTCTTCAGTTCGACAAGCTGGCGGTCGAAAAGGGAAATGGAACCGTCGAGGATTTTTTTCGAGCGCTCCGCATCGATGTCCTGGCCGATCTGCAGGTAGGCCTTGGCCATGCGCTGCGACAGCATGCGCTGGCGGCCGGCCTTGTTGATGGCGGAGTTGAAGTCGCTGATCTGTGCCCGGGAGTCCTCGCTGAACCCGCCAAGGACGACGACAAGACATGCCAGTACGAATGCAGTC
>PNJM01000200.1 GCA_013821865.1 Rhodocyclaceae bacterium | reverse complement strand
ATGAATATTCATGATTTCTCCTTTCCTATAAAAGCAAGCGTATGAGCCTGAATAACCTATGCGTAGCTTTGCGAACGATTGGAATGCATTTTTTGTTCCACAAATACAACATAATGATTATTAAAGAATTTATATTTTGCAAAAAAACTCGAATGTAAAAATACTCGACATTTTGACTTTGGCTGTTTTGAGCCACCATCGGAAGGGGTGTTCCGAGAATCTCTTCCCAGGAACACCGATCAGGCTTGACGATCTTCCGTTTGCTTAATATATTACTTACTGGTCAGTAATTATTGAGTTGGCTTTTATGGCCTGTCCGATCGAGAAATTCCGCTGGCGCCGGCGCAAGGAGGCGCGTCCCGCCGAATTGACTGCCGCGGCGCTCGATCTGTTCGTGGAAAAAGGCTTCGCCGCTACGCGGCTGGACGAGATTGCCGCGCGGGCGGGGGTGTCGAAGGGCACGGTCTACCTGTATTTCTCCGGCAAGGAAGATCTGTTCAAGGCAGTGATCCGCGAGAGCTTGCTGCCCCTGCTGGCGGAGGGCGAGAAGCTGGTCGCCAGTATGCACGGGCCGGCCGGCGATCTCTTCAAGGCGATCGTCATGCGCTGGTGGGAAATGGTCGGCGAGAATCCGATCGGCGGCATTCCCAAGCTGATCTTCGCCGAGGCGCGCAATTTTCCGGAGATCGCCCGTTTCTATGCCGAGGAAGTGATCGAGCGCGGCAAGCGCCTGCTGGTTGCCGTATTCCGGCGCGGCATCGACTCGGGTGAGTTCCGGCCCTTCGATCCTGAGTTGCTGGTCCATATCGTGTTCTCGCCGCTGATGATGCGCGTGATCTGGAAGCATTCGCTCGACTGCTGCGGCGTGACCACCGTTCCGATCGATATCTATCTCAGGGAATACCTCGAACTGACGCTGCGCGGCTTGCGCCGCGACCCGGCATGAACAAGGAGAACAACTAGTGCGCCGAATCGTTCCGCTTCTAGCGTTGGCCGCGCTGCCTGTCCTGGCGCAGCAGACGGCCCAGCCGGCGGCCGTCAGCGCGAAAATCTTCAAGGAAATCGTACTGCATCCCGAACGCGAGGCGCCGGCCTCGGCGGTGAGTCTCAACGAAAGCCGTCTCTCCGCGGAAGTGACCGCGACGGTGAAGGAAGTGGCCTTCGACGTCGGCCAGGTGGCGCCCAAGGGCGCGGTGCTGATCCGGCTCGAGACGCGGGATTACGAACTGGCACTCGCCAAATCCCAGGCTGCGCTGGATTCCTCGCGCGCTCGTGCCCGCCTGGCCGAGCAGCAATTGAACCGCGCGCGCGAACTGGCGAAGCAGAACTTCTACTCCGCCGAGGCGCTGACCCAGAAGGAGACCGAGCTGGCCGTGCAGCAGGCCCAGGTGAAGCTGGATGAGGCGCAGCTCGCCCAGGCGCGCCGCAATCTGGAGAAGTGCACCCTGCGCGCGCCCTTCCAGGCCATCGTGCGCAGCCGCCAGGCCCAGGTCGGCGAGCTCGCCGCGCCCGGCGCGCCGCTCATGACGCTGTCGGAGGCGACGCGCGTCGAAGTCGCCGCCCAGGTGCCGCCGCGCGACATCGCCTCGCTGCAGGGGGCGGGGGAGGTGCGCTTCATCGGCTCGGGCGGCGAGCACCCGGTCAAACTGCTGCGCGTCTCGCCCGCCATCAGCCGCGAGGCGCGCACGGTCGACGTGCGCCTGGCCTTTGCCGGCAAGCCGGCCGCGCCGGGCTCGGACGGGCGCATCCTCTGGCGCGATCCGCAGCCGCACCTGCCGGCTGAACTGGTGTCGAAACGCGGCGCCGCCTTCGGCGTGTTCGTGCTGGAGGGCGGCATCGCGCGCTTCGTGCCGCTGCCTGGTGCGCAGGAGGGCCGCCCCGTGGCCGCGCCGATGCTGGCCGACAAAAGCATCGTCGTCGACGGCCGCCACGGCCTCGCCGACGGCCAGGCCGTGCAGGCCGCGAAATGAAGCTTTTCGAAAGCCTCATCCGCAACCACCCGCTGGCGAATATCACCTTCGCCCTGGTGCTGGTGCTGGGCTTTCTCGCCTATGCCGCGATGCCGCGCGAGCGCGATCCGGAGATCAATTTCAACTGGGTGATCGTCACCACGGCGCTGCCCGGCGCCTCCGCCGAGGACGTGGAGAAGCGTGTCACCCAGCCGCTGGAGGACGCCATCAAGGGCGTGGCGGACATCAAGTTCGTCGCCTCCAACAGCCGCGAGGGCATTGCCTCGATGCTGATCCGTTTCACCGACATCGGCGAGAGGGTCTTCGACAAGCGGGTAAACGACCTGCGCCGCGAGATCCAGAACCGCGCCAACATCGAGCTGCCGCCCGAAGCCAAGGAGCCGCGCATCCTCGAGATCACCACCTCGAACGGTTTCCCGACCGCGATGGTGCTGGTCACCGGCTCCGCAGACGACGAGCACCTGCGCCTGGCAGCCAAGGGCCTGCGCGACGATATCGAGCGCATGCCGGGCGTCGACCGCGTCTACGCCAACGGCCTCAACGATCCCGAGCTGCGCGTCGAATTCCTGCCGGCCGCGGCGCAGGCGCGCGGCGTCATGGCCGCCGACATCGCAGACGGCGTCGGCGCCTGGTTCCGCGACATCTTCGCCGGCAAGGCGCGCGTCGGCGAGGACGAGTGGCTGGTGCGCCTGCTCGGGCAGGAGATCGACCCGGCCTACCTGGCGCGCCTCAGCGTGGCGCCGGCCCTCAATCCGCGCGAGAAGGTGCCGCTGGATTCACTGGCGACGGCCGCGCGCACGCGGGTCAAGCCCGACCGCCTGGCCGCTTCCTCCGGCCGGCCGGCCGTGGTGCTGTCGGTGACGAAGAAGAGCCGCACCAATACGGTCGAGCTGGTGGAGATGATCAACCGCCACCTCGCCGAGCAGAACCCGGCGCTGGCCAAGTCCGGCGTCTCGGCGATGCTGATGGACGACCAGACGGTGGTGACGCGCGAGGCGATCCGCGTCATGGAATCCAACGCCCTGCAGGGCCTGGTGCTGGTGCTCGCCATCTGCTGGCTGTTCCTCGGCACGCGCATCGCGCTTCTCGTCAGCCTGGGCATCCCCTTCGCCCTGGCCGGCACCTTCGGCGTGCTGCACGCCCTGGGCTACACGCTCAACATCTCGGTGCTGCTCGGCGTGGTGATCGCCCTGGGCATGCTGGTGGACGATGCGGTGGTGGTGGTCGAGGCGATCTACTACCGCATCCAGCGCGGGCAGGACTATTTCAGCGCGGCGGTGGATGCCCTGCGCGAGGTGATCGCGCCGGTGACCTCCTCGGTGGCGACGACGGTGGCGGCCTTCCTGCCGCTGATGCTGCTGCCGGGCATCGTCGGCAAGTTCATGTTCATCATCCCCTTCGTCGTCACGCTGGCGCTCTGTATCAGTTTGATCGAGGCCTACTGGATGCTGCCGGCCCACGTCATGGCGCTGCGCCTGAATTTCGACAACCCCTCGCGCATGCGGCGCTGGCGGACCAATTTCCTGCACAGCCTGCGCGTGAAGTATTCGAGGCTGCTCATCCGCGTCATGCGCCGGCCGAAGCTGTCGCTGACGGTGGCGGGCGGCATGCTGCTGCTGGCCGCGGCTGCGCTGGCAACGGGGGTCATCCGCGTGCAGTTCTTCGCCATGGATCCGCTGCGCATCTTCTACGTCAACGTGGACATGCCGGCCGGCGCGCCGGTGGATGCCACCCTGGCCAAGGTGCAGGCGGTCGAGGCGCGGGTGCGCAGCCAGCTCAAGACGGGCGAGGCGCGCGAGCTGGCCTCGGTGGCCGGCATCAAGTTTACCGACACCGAGCCGCTTTACGGCGACGCCTACGGCCAGGTCTTCGTTTCGCTCAATCCAGGCACGGGCGATTCGCGCAGCGTGCCGGAGCTGATCGAGGCCATGCGCGCCGGGGTCGAGGCCACGCCCGGCCCGGGCAAGGTGACCTTCACCATCCTCTCCGGCGGTCCGCCGCTATCCAAGGCGGTGCGGGTGCGGGCGCGCGGCGACGACCAGCAGGCGCTGCGTGCGGCGGCCGACGAGCTGCTGCGCATCGTGCGGGCCATCCCCGGCGCCAAGGATGTCGCCGACGACGAGGTGCCGGGACGCCCGGAACTGGTGCTGGCGCTCGACCGCGAGGCGGTGCGCAACGCCGGCCTCAACCCGGCCCAGGTCGCGCGCATCGTGCGCCTGCATGTGGACGGCGAAATCGTCGCGCTGGCGCGCGACAAGGGCGAGAAGGTCGAGGTGCGTGTGCGGGCGAAGCGCGAGCCGGCCGCCGACATCGCGGCGATCCTCGCCGACCCGGTGGCCCTGCCCGGCGGCGGCAGCACCACGCTCGGTGCCCTGGTGCGCGAGGAGACGCGAACCGGCCCGGGCATCGTCAAGCACTACAACCTGAAGCGCGCCATCACGGTGGAGGCGGATCTCGACAAGACACAGACCGATACGGTGAAGGCCAACCGCATCATCGCCGAGGCATGGAAGAACGTGCAGGCGAACCATCCGGGCGTCTCGCTCGATTTCTCCGGCGAGCTGGACGACATCCAGGAGAGCCTCGACGCCATGGCGGTGCTGTTCCTCGCCGGCGTCGGCCTGATCTACATGATCCTCGCCGCGCAGTTCCGGAGCTACTGGCAGCCCTTGCTGATCCTGGTTACCGTGCCGCTGGCCTTCACCGGCGTGGCGCTGGGTCTCATCATCTCGCGCGATCCGCTGTCGCTCTACACCATGTACGGCGTCATCGCGCTGACCGGCATTGCGGTGAACTCGGCCATCGTGCTGATCGACGCCGCCAACGACCGCCTGAAGTCCGGCATGGGCGTGCTGCACGC
>PNJM01000199.1 GCA_013821865.1 Rhodocyclaceae bacterium | reverse complement strand
CGCAAACAGGATCAGCACCAGCGACAGCGCGACGCAGGCATACATCAGCGTAAAGCCGGCCTGGTAGGCGGCGGCGTCATAGATGCGCGCGCCGTTCGAGGTCGCGCCGCTCCAGTTCCGGTCGAGCATCCAGCCCACCGCCGGCTGCAGGAACATGCCGCCCATGAGCGGGCCCATGTTGCACACGCCGGAAGCCGTGCCCATCAATCGCGCCGGCACCGATTCCTTGGCGAAGGCGAAGCCGATGATGAGATTGCCCGAGGCGAAGCCCGTCACCACCAGCAACCCGGTCAGCAGCCAAACCGGCAGCGGCAGGAAGATGATCACCGTCCAGCAGGCGAGCGCCGCCGCCGTGGCGACGACATAGAGCGGCTTGCGCCGCCCCATGCGCTCCGACCAGCTTCCCAGCAGCGGCCCGCCCAGCGCCCAGGCGACGAGAAAGGCCGAGGTGATCGCCGCCGCCATCTTCGTTTCCAGTCCATGCACCTGGCGCAGGTAGGGCACGCCCCACAGGCCGGCGAAGGTGAGCACCGAACCGGCGATGCCGATGGGCGTAACGACCAGGATCCAGGTGTTGCGGTAGGAGAGCACCGCCAGCAGACCTCGCCAGACCGAACCATGCTGCCCGGTGCCGCGGCCGCCGCCGTGGAAGTGGCTGGCGTAGCCCGCCTCCGACGGATCGTCGCGCACGCGCAGCCAGATGGCGGCGCACAACAGCGCCGTGACGGCGGCAGAGACGCCCATCACGGCGCGCCAGCCGAAGGCATCCACCAGCATGCGCAGCGGCACGCCGGCAAAGACGCCGCCGACCACGCCCATGAACAGCGCCATGCCGGAGGCCAGCGCGAACTGCCGCGGCGCGAACCAATGGCTGGCAAGCTTCAGCATGGAAACGAAACCCACCGCGACCGAGCCGCCGATCAGCAGCCGCCCGGCGTTGGCCCACCAGATAGTGGGCGCAAAAGCGAACAACGCCGTGCCGAGAGCGGCGACGCCGGCTCCGGTAGCCAACAGCTTCCGCGGCCCCCAGCGGTCGGCGATGATCCCGGTCGGGATCTGCATCGCCACGTAGGAGTAGAAATAGAAGGCGGAGAGGTTGCCCAGCGCTGCCGCGCCGATGCCGAAGTCGGTCATCAGCTGGTCGGTGATCACCGCCGGCGCAACCCGCTGGTAGAAGGCGATGAGATAGAGCAGCGCGCCGAGGCTCCAGACGAACCATGCGAGCCGGGCGGGCGGAAAGGCAGGCCTTCCCCCCGCCGCCAAGTGCTGTCCCGCCATCACGATGGCGCTCAACACTGTTCCCAGGGCAGTCCCTCGAAGCGCCAGCCGCCCTTGGTGCCGCGCCGGTGGTGGTCGTCCAGCTCGCCCTCGAAGCCGTGCAGCACGTTGTACACCTGGCTGAAGCCGGCCTGCTCAAGCGCATGGCCGGCGGAAACGGAGCGGTTGCCGCTGCGGCAGATGAGCACGATGGGGCGGTCGACGCTCGCGGCTTTTTTCACGTGGGCGACAAAGTGCGGGTTGATCTCCCAGTCGGGGCCGTCATTCCAGGGAATCATCATGGCGCCGACCGGATGACCGACGAAAAGGAATTCCATCTCGCTGCGGCAGTCGACGAACAGCGCGGTGGGGTTGTCGTGGAGAAACTGATAGGCCTCTTTCGGTTCGAGGTGCTTCATGGCCAATGTCCTGCGGTTGGGGAATTCGATTCTATCCCAACCGTCGGTCGACCGGCCCGCTCCGGTCGCCGTCGGCGCAAGCGATTCGCAACCCGTGCCGCCATTTGCCACTTCCGATTCCCGGCAAATCCACTCTGGAAATAGGCTCTTGGGGCGCATGATAGAATCCGCCCTCCCCGGATACCGCCCGCTCCGATGCAGCCCGACCGCAGCGCCCAACTCGCCGACCTTCTCCACAGCCGCATCCTGATCCTGGATGGCGCCATGGGCACCATGATCCAGCGCCACGGGCTGACGGAAGCGGATTACCGAGGCGGGCGCTTCGCGGATTTCGCGCGCGACCTCAAGGGCAACAACGATCTCCTGCTGCTGACGCGGCCCGAGGTGATCCGCGGCATCCACGCGGATTATCTCGATGCCGGCGCCGACATCATCGAGACCAACACCTTCAACGCCACGTCGATCTCGCAGTCAGACTACGGGCTGGAGGCGCTCGCCCATGAATTGAACGTCGCCGGCGCGAAGCTGGCGCGCGGGGTGGCGGACGCGTTTTCCGCGAAGACCCCGGACAAGCCTCGCTTCGTCGCCGGCGTGCTCGGCCCGACCTCGCGCACGGCCTCGATCTCGCCCGATGTGAACGATCCGGGCTTCCGCAACGTCGGTTTCGACGAACTGGTGGCGGCCTACACGGAAGCGGTGCGCGGCCTGTGCGACGGCGGCGCGGACCTCATCCTGGCCGAGACCATTTTCGACACGCTCAACGCCAAGGCGGCGCTGTTCGCCGTCGACCAGTATTTCGAGAGCATCGGCCGGCGCCTGCCGGTGATGATCTCCGGCACCATCACCGACGCCTCCGGCCGCACGCTCTCGGGCCAGACCACCGAGGCCTTCTGGAATTCGCTGCGCCACGCGCGGCCGTTCTCCTTCGGGCTCAACTGCGCCCTCGGCGCAAAGGAGCTGCGCCAGTACGTCGAGGAACTGTCCCGCGTCGCCGACTGCTTCGTCTCCGCCCATCCCAATGCCGGACTGCCCAACCCCCTGGCGCCGACCGGCTACGACGAGACGCCGGACATGCTGGCATCCGAGCTCGCGGACTGGGCGAAGCACGGTCTCATCAACATCGCCGGCGGCTGCTGCGGCACCACGCCGGATCACATCCGCGCCATCGCGCAGGCGCTGGCGGGCATCGCCCCGCGCCGTGTGCCGCGGATCGAGCCGAAGCTGCGGCTGTCCGGCCTGGAGCCGCTCAACATCGGCGACGACTCGCTCTTCGTGAACGTCGGCGAGCGCACCAACGTCACCGGCTCGAAGGCCTTTGCCCGCCTCATCCTCAACGAACAGTACGCCGAGGCGGTCGGCGTGGCGCGCAACCAGGTGGAAGCCGGCGCGCAGGTCATCGACGTCAACATGGACGAGGCCATGCTCGACTCGAAGGCGGCGATGGTGCGCTTCCTCAACCTCATCGCCTCCGAGCCGGACATCGCCCGCGTGCCGGTGATGATCGACTCCTCCAAGTGGGAGGTGCTGGAGGCGGGGCTGAAGTGCCTGCAGGGCAAGGGCATCGTCAATTCCATCTCGCTGAAGGAAGGGGAGGCTAAGTTTCTCGAGCAGGCGCGGCGGCTGCGCCGCTACGGCGCGGCGGTGATCGTCATGGCCTTCGACGAGCAGGGCCAGGCCGACACCTGCGCGCGCAAGAAAGCGATCTGCCGGCGCAGCTACGACCTGCTCACCGGCATCGGTTTCCCGGCCGAGGACATCGTCTTCGATCCCAACGTCTTCGCCATCGCCACGGGCATCGAGGAGCACAACAACTACGCCGTCGACTTCATCGAGGCGACCGGCTGGATCCGCAAGAGCCTGCCCGCGGCGAAAGTCTCCGGCGGCATCTCCAACGTCTCCTTCTCCTTCCGCGGCAACGATCCGGTGCGCGAGGCGATCCACACCGTGTTCCTCTACCACGCCATCCAGGCGGGGCTGTCGATGGGCATCGTCAACGCCGGCCAGCTCGGCGTGTACGAAGCGATCCCGGCCGAGCTGCGCGAACGCGTGGAGGACGTCGTGCTGAACCGCCGTCCGGACGCGGGCGAGCGGCTGGTCGACATCGCCGCAAGCGTGAAAGGCGCTGCGAAGGAGTCAACGCAGGATCTCGCCTGGCGGCAAATGCCGGTGCGCGAGCGACTCGCCCACGCCCTGGTGAAGGGCATCACCGACTTCATCGTCGAGGACACGGAGGAAGCGCGGATCGGTGCGAAGCGGCCGCTGGATGTCATCGAGGGCCCGCTGATGGACGGCATGAACGTGGTCGGCGACCTGTTCGGCGCCGGCAAGATGTTCCTGCCCCAGGTGGTCAAGTCGGCCCGCGTCATGAAGCAGGCGGTGGCCCACCTGCTGCCCTTCATCGAGGCAGCGAAGGCAGAGGGCGGCGCGTCGACCAAGGGCAGGATCGTCATGGCCACGGTGAAAGGCGACGTGCACGACATCGGCAAGAACATCGTCGGCGTGGTGCTCGCCTGCAACAACTACGAGGTGATAGACCTCGGCGTCATGGTCGCCGCCGACAGGATCCTCGCCGCGGCGCGCGAGCACCGGGCCGACGTGATCGGGCTGTCCGGCCTCATCACGCCCTCGCTCGAGGAGATGGCCCACGTCGCCGCCGAGATGGAGCGGCAGGGCTACACCCAGCCGCTGCTGATCGGCGGCGCCACCACTTCGCGCGCCCACACGGCCATCAAGATCGCGCCGAACTACTCCGGCACGACGGTGTATGTGCCCGACGCCTCGCGCGCCGTCGGCGTGGTGTCCAGCCTCGGCTCCGCCGAACAGGGCGCGGCCTATCGCGCCGAAATCGCCGCGGATTACACCAGAGTGCGCGAGCAGCACGCGCAGAAGAAGGGCGTGCAGCTCGTCACGCTGGAAGCGGCGCGCGCCAACCACTTCAAGTATGCGGACCACGTTCCGGCCAGGCCGAAGACGCTCGGCATACAGGCGCTGGCCGGCTACGATCTCGCCGCGCTAGTGCCCTTCCTCGACTGGGCGCCCTTCTTCCAGACCTGGGATCTGGCCGGATCGTATCCGGCGATCCTCGACGATCCGAAGGTCGGCGAGACGGCGCGGCAGGTCTTTGCCGACGGACAGGCCATGCTCAAGCGCATCGTCGAG
>PNJM01000198.1 GCA_013821865.1 Rhodocyclaceae bacterium | reverse complement strand
TTGAGGAATTGCTCCTTCTGCGCATCGGTACCGAAGGCGAGGATGGGGCCGCACACCACCGAGTTGTTCACGCTGATGATGGTCGACGTGGCGCCGTCGCCGGCGGCGATCTCCTCCAGTGCCAGCGCCAGGGAGACATAATTCATCCCCGCGCCGCCCCACTGCTCGGGCACGGCCATGCCGAAGGCACCGAGCTGCGCCAATTCGGCCAGCGCTTCGCGCGGGAAAGTGCAATTCCTGTCCCATTCCGCGGCAAAGGGCGCCAGGCGCTCACGCGCGAAGTCGCGCATGGCGTCGCGGATCATTTCCTGTTCTTGCGAAAGAATCATCGCGTCACAGCAGTTCGACCGCCATGGCGGTGGCCTCGCCGCCACCGATGCACAGGCTGGCGACGCCGCGCTTGCCGCCGTATTTCCGCAGGGCGCCGATCAGCGTGACGAGGATGCGCGCGCCGGAGCAGCCGATGGGATGGCCCAGGGCGCAGGCGCCGCCGTGCACGTTCACCTTCTCGTGCGGCAGCTTGAGGTCGTGCATCGCCGCCATGGTGACCACGGCGAAGGCCTCGTTGATCTCGTAGAAATCCACCTTGTCGGCGGTCCAGCCGGTCCTGGCGAAGAGTTTCTGCATGGCGCCGACCGGGGCGGTGGTGAACCAGCCGGGCTCGTGCGCGTGCGTGGCGTGGCCGACGATGACGGCGAGCGGCTTGAGGCCCAGCTTGTCGGCGGTGGAGCGGCGCATCAGTACCAAGGCGGCGGCGCCGTCGGAGATCGAGCTGGAGTTGGCCGCCGTCACCGTGCCGTCCTTCCTGAAGGCCGGCTTCAGCGTCGGGATCTTGTCGATCTGGGCCTTGAGCGGCTGCTCGTCGCGGTCGACGACGACGTCGCCCTTCCTGCCGGCCACGGTCACCGGCGCGATCTCCCAGGCGAAGGAGCCGTCGTTGATGGCCTTCTGCGCGCGGGTCGTCGAGGCGATGGCGAAATCGTCCTGCTTCTCACGCGTGAAGCCGTACTTGTCGGCGCATTCCTCGGCGAAGGTGCCCATCAGGCGGCCCTTCTGGTAGGCGTCCTCGAGGCCGTCGAGAAACATGTGGTCGAGCACCTGGCCGTGGCCAAGGCGCATGCCGCCGCGCGCCTTGGGCAGCAGGTAGGGCGCGTTGCTCATGGACTCCATGCCGCCGGAGACCATGATCTCGTTCGTGCCGGCGAGCAGCATGTCGTTGGCGAACATCGTCGCCTTCATGCCCGAGCCGCACATCTTGTTCACCGTGGTGCAGCCGGCGCCGAGCGGCAGGCCTGCGCCGAGTGAAGCCTGGCGCGCCGGCGCCTGGCCCTGGCCGGCGGGCAGCACGCAGCCCATGACGACTTCCTCGATCTGCTCGGGGCGCAGCCCGGCACGCTCGACGGCGGCCTTGATGGCGACCGAACCGAGCTGGGCGCAAGTCAGCGAGGCGAAGTCGCCCATGAAGCCGCCCATCGGGGTGCGGGCGGCGGAAACGATGACGATCGGGTCGTTGCTCATGATGTGCTCCAGTTCAGGTTACCTGTCTTGCCAGGGCAGGTCGTAGCTGATGATGAATTCGCGCGCCCTGGCCGCGACGATCCCGGGCAGGGCGCAGGACTTGCGCGCCACGGTGTCGATGAAGACGCCCGTCAGCAGCGTGATCGCCGAAATTTCCTGCGTGTCGGCATTGCGCATCTCGTGCACGAAGCGGATCGCCTTGTCGCGCACCTCGATGGCGCCCGTGCGCACCGCCACGGTATCGCCGGCATGCAGTTCGCGCTTGTAGGCGATGCGCTGCTCGACGGCCGCCATGCCACGGTCATTGTTGCGCAGATAGCCGGGCGTCACGCCGAGCATGGAGAAGAAGTTCCACGTGCCCTCGTCGAACTTGCCGACGTACCACATGACGTTCATGTGATCCATGTGGTCGCAGTGCCAGGGATAGACAGTGCCGCGGTAGGTTTCGACCATCTCCGCCATCACGCCTCCTTGATCGTCAGGCCGCGCGCCTTGTCCGCCACCTCCGGCGGGAAGGGACGCGACTTGCGCGTCTGCGGGTCGAGGCAGACCACGGTGAATTCGCACACGGCGCAGACATCGCCCGTCTCGGTGTTGTGCAGCTCGTGGCGGAAGCGCAGCACCTTGTCGCGCAGTTCCAGCACGCCAGTGCGCACCGCGATGGTGTCGCCGGGATAGAGCTCCTTCCGGTAGCTGACGTTCTGCTGCACCGCCGCCAGACGCACGGCGCCGCTCCTCAGCCGCGAGGCCGTGAGGCCGAGCGCGGCGTAGGTCTGCCAGCAGGCATGGTCGAAGAAATCCAGGTAGGCGCGCACGTTGATGTGGCCCATGTGGTCGCGCTGCCATTCGTGCACGGTGCCGCGGGCGGTCTCGATCATGATCGCCTCGGCCTCAGACCGGAAAGATGAGGCAGGTGGTGGTGCCATGGGCGTAGAGCTTGCCCGCAGCATCGTAGAGCTTGCCCTCGGCGATGCCGATCTGCCGGCCCACCTGGATGGAAGTACCCTCGGCGCGCACCGGCCCGACCTTGTCGTTCATGGCGCGCAGGAAGTTCACCTTGATCTCCAGCGTGGTGTAGGCCTGGCCGGCCTCGAGGTGGGTCTGCACCGCGCAGGACATGCAGGAATCGAGCAGCGTCGCCTGCCAGCCGCCATGGATGGTGCCGGCCGGATTGTAGTGCGCCTTTGCCGGGTGCCCCTGGAAGACGATGCGCCCCTTTTCCACCTCGACGAGTGCGAAATCCAGCGTGTGGGCGATCGGCGCCGGCGGCAGTTCGCCGCGCATCATGCGCTGGAACAGCTCGATGCCGCTGCTCTCCTTGAAGGCCGACATCGGCAGCGCATCCGGCGCCAGGGCGCGGTCGCGCACGGCTTTCGCCGCCTCCAGCCACTCTTTCTGCAACGCTTCGGTTTCCTGGCTCATGGAAGTCCCTTACATCGTTTCCGCAAACAGCTCGCGGCCGATCAGCATGCGGCGGACTTCCGAAGTACCGGCCCCGATCTCGTACAGTTTCGCATCCCGCCACAGGCGGCCCGCCGGGTATTCGTTGATGTAGCCGTTGCCGCCCAGCGACTGGATCGCCTCGCCGGCCATCCAGGTGGCCTTCTCGGCGGAATAGAGGATGGCGCCGGCGGCGTCCTTGCGCGTGGTTTCGCCGCGGTCGCAGGCCTTCGCCACGGCATAGACGTAGGCGCGGCAGGCGGAGAAGGTGGCGTACATATCGGCCAGCTTGCCCTGCATGAGCTGGAATTCGCCGATGGCCCGGCCGAACTGCTTGCGCTCGTGCACGTAGGGCACCACCACGTCGAGGCAGGCGGCCATGATGCCGAGCGGGCCGCCTGCCAGCACGGCGCGCTCGTAATCGAGGCCGCTCATCAGCACGCGCGCGCCGCCGCCGACCGTGCCGAGCACGTTTTCCTCAGGCACCTCGCAGTCCTGGAACACCAGCTCGCAGGTGTTGGAGCCGCGCATGCCCAGCTTGTCCAGCTTCTGAGCCGTCGAGAAGCCCTTGAAGTCCTTCTCGACCAGGAAGGCCGTGATGCCCCTCGGGCCGGCATTGATGTCGGTCTTGGCATACACCACCAGGGTGTCGGCGTCCGGGCCGTTGGTGATCCACATCTTGTTGCCGTTGAGGAGGTAGCGATCGCCTTTTTTGTCTGCGCGCAGCTTCATCGAGACGACGTCGGAGCCGGCGTTCGGCTCGGACATGGCGAGCGCGCCGACGTGCTCGCCGGAGATCAGCTGCGGCAGGTATTTCTGCTTCTGCGCCGCGTTGCCGTTCCTGCGGATCTGGTTCACGCACAGGTTGGAGTGGGCGCCGTAGGAGAGGCCGACCGAGGCGGAGGCGCGTGAAACCTCCTCCATCGCCACGACGTGGGCCAGGTAGCCCAGCGCCGAGCCGCCGTACTCCTCCTCGACGGTGACGCCGAGCAGGCCGAGGTCGCCCAGCTTGCGCCACAGGTCCATGGGAAACCGGTTCATGCGGTCGATCTCGGCGGCGCGCGGCGCCAGCTCCTTCTCGGCGAAGGCGCGCACCGTGTCGCGCAGCATGTCGATGGTTTCGCCGAGGTCGAAATTGAGTCCGGGGATGTTCATCTGCGCTCCTTCCTTGTCTATTCGTCGGCTTTGCCGTGCATCGTCATCAGCGTCTGCTGCATCGAGGCGCAATGGATTTCCCGCCCGTCCTTCACCACATACACCTCGGCCCGCGAAACGACCAGCGTCTTGCCGGCCTTGAGCACCTCGCCCTGGGCGATCAGCAGCTCGCCGTCGCCGGGGGCGAGGATGTTCATCTTGTACTCCACCGTGAGCACGCTGGCGTCGGCCGGCATCAGGGTGTAGGCGGCATAGCCGCCGGCGGAATCCGCGATCATGCCGATCACGCCGCCATGGAAGAAGCCGTGCTGCTGCGACAGCTCCTCTTTGTAGGGCAGGCGGATCTCGCAGCGGCCGGGAACGACGCTGGACATTTCCGCACCCATGAAGGCCATGACTTTCTGCCGCCCGAAGCTGGCGCGCACGCGCCCGGCAAAATCAGGGTCTTTCGCTTCGAAGTGCCTCATCGCCGCTCTCCATACCTGTGCCAAAGTTGACGTTGACGTTAACGTCAACCACGCTGGCCGAATCCTAGTGCCGATTCACGTTTACGTCAACGCCAATCAATGGCTAGCCTTTTTTGGCCCCGCGCTTGCCGGCGGAAGGCTTTTCCTTCTTCCGCAGCAGCTCGTGGCACTGGCGCTCCAGCGCAATGATTTCGGACAGCACCGCCTCGATGTCCTCGCGCTGCTGCTGCAGGGCCGCCTTGCGCTTGGACAGCGAAACGAGGAAATGCGACAGCTGGGT
>PNJM01000197.1 GCA_013821865.1 Rhodocyclaceae bacterium | reverse complement strand
GCCCGGTCTTGCGGCCGAGATGGCCGGCAGTCACCAGTTCCAGCAGCCTCGAAGGCGGTTCGGCGTTCGCGCCGGCCAGACTCTTGCCGGCGGCGACGGCGATGTCGAGGCCGACGGTGTCGGCCAGCTCGATCGGCCCGAGCGGCATGCCGAAGGCCAGCGCCGCCTCGTCCACCGTTTCCGGCGCGATGCCTTCATCGACACAGCGCATCGCCTCGTGCAGGTAGGGCGCCAGCACGGCATTGACGAGGAAACCGGGCGCGCTCTTCACCGGCAGCGGCAACTTGTCGATCTTGCGCACGAAAGCCAGGCCCTTCTTCAGCACCTCGGGGTCGGTGCCCCTGCCTTCGACGACCTCGACCAGCGGCATCATGGCCACCGGGTTGAAGAAGTGGATGCCGATCAGGCGCGCGGGATTGGCCAGCGTGGCGCCGATGTCCTCCAGCTTCAGGCTGGAGGTGTTGGTGGCGAGCACGGCGCCGGGTTTGAGCAGCGGCTCCATGCCGGAGAACAGCTTCTGCTTCGCTTCGAGATTCTCGAAGATGGCCTCGATCACGACGTCGGCCTGGCGCACGCCCTGGCCGGAAGGATCGGGGATCAGGCGATCGAGCGCCAGGCGCACCTGCTTGTCGTCCTTGAGCTTCTTCCTGTAGAGCGCGGCGGCGCGCTTGATGGCCGGGGCGATGCGCTCGATGTTCTGGTCCTGCAGCGTCACCGTCATGCCGCGCAGCGCGGCCCAGGCGGCGATGTCGCCGCCCATGATGCCGGCGCCGACCACGTGCAGGTGCCTGGGCGCGAAATCACTGTCCTTGCCGAAGCCCTTCAGGCGCTCCTGCAGGTAATAGACGCGCACCAGGTTGCGCGTCGTCGACGAGGCGAAAATGGCGTCGAGCGAGGCCGGCTTGTCCCGCGGCACGGCCAGCGCATTGCCGCCGTAATGGGCCCACATGTCGAGGATGGCGTAGGGCGCCGGGTAGTGCTGCGGACGCGCGCGCTTCGCCACCTGCTTCCTCGCCTGCGAGGCGACCACGCCCTTGAGCGGACCGTTCATGAGCTTCTGCATGAAGGGCAGCTCGCGCGGCGCCCTGCCGGAGAGCACCAGCATGCGGGCGGCGTTCATCATCACGCGCGGCGGCACGCACTCGTCGGCCAGGCCGAGCTTCTTCGCCTTTTTCGCGTCGGCGCCCTTGCCGGTGAGCATCATGTCGAGCGCGGCGGCCGGGCCGATCAGCCGCGGCAGGCGCAGCATGCCGCCCCAGCCCGGCACGATGCCGAGCATCACTTCCGGCAGGGCCAGGCGCGTGCCCGGTTCGTCCACCGTGACGCGATAGCGGCAGGCCAGCGCCAGTTCCAGGCCGCCGCCCATGCAATGGCCGCGCACCAGCGCCAGCGTCGGATAGCGCACGGCGGCGAGGCGGTTGAACAGATCCCAGCCGCGCTGCACCAGGTCGCGCGCGGCCTGGGGCGTATCGAGCTGGGTGAAGCCCTCGATGTCGGCGCCGGCGATGAAGCCGGCCGGTTTGGCAGAGAGGATGACCAGCCCCTTGGGCGGCTCGCGGTCGAGCTCGTCCAGCACCCTGCCGAGTTCCTCCATGACCTCGGGCGTGAAGGTATTGGTGGACGACTCGGCCTTGTCGAAGTACAGCCAGGCGAGTCCGCCCGCTTCGCGTTCATGGCGCCAGTGCCTGAGAGACTGCATGTCGTTCTTCCTTTCGATCAAGCGTTGAGTGGCGTCTCGTCCGTCAGCCGGCTTCCCGGGCCGGCGCGGCGCAAGCGCCCGATGATGGCGGGCCGCGCTTCGTCGTTCATGTACAGCGCAAACGCCGTTCCGTCTTTTTCAGGGCCGGCGCGCAGCGATACCTGTGCGCCGTAATAGACCGGGCCTTTCAGCCAGGCGTCGAGGCGCTGCGGCTGTGCCGGGTCGAGCGCGGGCAGGCGCGCCACGCATTGGCCGAGGACGCGCTGCGGATGGAAGAAGGCACGCGGGAAACCGAAGCGCCTGGCATACCATCCCCACAGGTGGATGCCGTTGTAGTCGCCGCTGAGGCCGCCGAAGCGCCAGCCCCCGCCCGCCGGCATGCGCCATCGGTCGACGAGTTTTCCATCTGCCGCCGGCGAAGCGGACAGCGGTGATGCCTGCTGCGGCTGCCCGAAGCGGCCGCGAACGTAAAACGTGTTCACGGCTTCCCAGACCGGCTGCTCCCCGGCGCTCGCCACCGCATGCAGGTCGATCTCGACGCCCTTGTCGAGGAAGCGGTGGTCCGCGACGCGCACCGCCAGGTCGAACGGCACATCCTTTTTCAGCGGCGCATGCTGCAGGATGCGGTTGCGCACCTGAAGCACCCGCCAGATCGGAACCGGGAAAGCCGGATGGGTCAGGATCGCCATTTGCAGCGGAAAGCTGATGGTGTGCGGATACAGCAGCGGCAGGTGCTCGCCCCCGGGCAATCCGCTGAGGGCCAGAAAATCCTCCAGTTCCCGCGCCTCCGCCCGATGCCGCGGCCAGCGCGCGGTGATCGAAGGCACGCCACCGGTCCTGCCGAAACCGGGCGAGGGACGCATCGCCCCGGCCATGTAGGCGACGGCGGCAGGCCGCTTGCGGTACTCGAGGCGAATGCTGCCTGTCATGGTTCGGCCGCTCAGTTGAAGGCGTGCGGATCCGCGGCGTAGGCGATCGAGACGCCGCCCGAGCCGACGTTGACCGCGGCGGTCATGCTCATCACCGAGGACAACAGGCCGACGTTGTGTTCGCGCGCGGCGCGCTCCAGCTCGTCGTAGCCGGGCATGGTCTTCACCTGCTCCGGATTGCCGCCGTAGCTGATGCACACATGCGGGGCCTTGAGGCCGCGCCTGATCTGGCCTGCCGTGTTGCGGAACAGGCGTTCGACGCCCGTATCGAAGCCGCGCACCTTGGCCACCGGGCCGATCTGGTCGCGGTGGGAGCACATGATCGGCTTGACGTCGAGCATCCGGCCGATGGTGTAGGTGCCCCAGTTGATGCCGTTGTCGCCGCGCTTGGAGGCGCGCTTGTAGACGTGGAACAGATCGGCCGGCATGAGGAAGGCGTAGGTATCGGCCGTGAGCTGGCGGATGCGGTTGCCGATCTGCGACGGCGCGCTGCCTTCGCGGATCAGGCGCACGATCTCGGCCACCTGCACGCCCTGGCCGGTGAACATCGTGCGGCTGTTGATGACGCCGACGTTGAACGGCCCCGGAATGCCGGCCTGGCGGCGGCGCTCCTTGTACTTGTTCACGATGTTGAGCGAGGCCTGGGTGGCGTTGCCGTAGATCTGGCTGCGCGCGCTGGTGATGGTGAGGCAGAAGACGTGGTCGTACTCGACCACCAGCCGGTCGAGGAACAGGTCCTCGATCTGCTGCGCGGTATACGGGATCGACTCGGCATAGTCCTCGTTCCGGGTGTCGAGGTGCTCGGCGTAGAACGACCAGGTTTCCTCCGGGTCGCGCCGGTCCTGGAACAGCTTGTCGCCGACGCGCACGGCGATCGGCATGACGACGATGTTGTTTTCCTCGATGAATGATTTCGGCAGGTCGCAGGCCGAATCCACCACTATGCCTATCCTCATTTTCTCCTCCTCCGGATGTTGTCGAAAGGCGCCTCGGGGCGCTCTGGAATAATGTTTAGACCGTTTCCACCAGCATGGCGCCGCCCTGGCCGCCGCCGATGCAGATCGATGCGATGCCGCGCGCGTTCGTCTTGCCGCCGCGCCTGAGCACATGCAGCAGGTGCAGCACGATGCGCGCGCCGGAGGCGCCCACCGGGTGGCCCAGCGCGATGGCGCCGCCATCCACGTTGAGCCTGTCCTGGTCGAGCTCGCCCAGCGGCGCGTCGAGGCCGAGCTGCTCCTTGCAGTAGGCCGCGTCCTTCCACGCTTCGATGCAGCCGAGCACCTGGGCAGCGAAGGCCTCGTTGATTTCCCAGGCATCGAGATCGTTGAGGCCAAGGCCATGGCGCTGCAGGATCGGCGTCGCGGCGTGCACCGGGCCGAGGCCCATTTGCGCCGGATCGAGGCCGGCCCACTGCGCATCGAGGATTTTTCCGAGCGGCCGCAGCTTGTGCTTCTTCACCGCCTCTTCCGAGGCCAGGATCAGCCAGGCGCCGCCGTCGGTGATCTGCGAGCTGTTGCCGGGCGTCACGGTGCCGTACTTGCGATCGAAGAACGGCTTGAGCTTGGCCAGGCCAGCCATCGAGGAGTCGCGGCGCAGGCCGTCGTCGGCGGCATAGACGCTGCCGTCGCGGCCGACCAGCGGGACGACTTCATCGTAGTGGCCGGCGTCCTGTCCGGCGGCGGTGCGCTGGTGGCTGCGCACGGAGAAAGCGTCCATCTGCTCGCGCGTGATGCCGAAGCGGAACGCCAGGTTCTCAGCCGTCTGCCCCATCAGCAAACCCACCACCGGATCGGTCAGGCCCTTCATCAGGCCGATCACCGGCGAGAGCAGCGCCGACGGCTTCAGCCTGGCGAACATGGCGGCCTTCTGACCGGCGGTTTTCGCCGTGGCCATCCCGGCGAACCACAGCACCATCGCCTCGGAATACAACAGCGGCGCGCGCGACAGCGCATCGACGCCGCCGGCGAGAACGAGCTGCGAGCGGCCCGACTGGATGTTGGCCATGGCCGAGTCGAGCGCCTGCATGCCGGAGGCGCAGTTGCGCATCACGGTCCAGCCCGGCACCTTCAGGCCGCAGCCGATGCGCAGCGCGGCGACGCGGCCGATGTTCACCTCGTCCGGCGAGGGCGAAGCACAGCCGAGGATGACCTCGTCCAGTTCTTCCGGCGCGAAGGGCTGGCGCGCCAGCAGCGCACGGCCGGCGGCGGTGGCGAGATCGCCCGCCGAGAACGG
>PNJM01000196.1 GCA_013821865.1 Rhodocyclaceae bacterium | reverse complement strand
GAAGATGGAACGGCTGCCTGCCGGGTTCGGGCCGATCGTCTGCGTCGTCGGGGCGCGCCCCAATTACATGAAGATGGCTCCCATCGTGCGCGCTTTCGCCGGGCACGTGCCCCCCTTGCCGGCGATCCTGGTGCATACCGGCCAGCATTACGACGCCGACATGAACGACCGGCTGTTTTCGGATCTGCGGCTGCCGCGTCCGCACATCAACCTGGAAGCAGGCTCGGGCACCCACGCGGTGCAGACGGCCGAAGTCATGCGGCGCTTCGAGCCGGTGCTCGATGAGCACAAGCCCTCCTGCGTTCTGGTGGTGGGCGATGTCAATTCCACGCTGGCCTGCAGCCTGGTGGCGGTGAAGAAAGGCGTGCCCGTCGTGCACGTGGAAGCCGGCCTGCGCAGCCACGATCGCGCCATGCCGGAGGAAATCAACCGGATTCTCACGGATCAGATCGCCGACATCCTGTATACGACCGAGCGCTCGGCCCACGACAACCTGGCGCGCGAGGGAATCGACCCGTCGCGCATGCAGTTCGTCGGCAACGTCATGATCGACTCCCTGCTGGCCAACCGCGAGCATGCGATCGCCCCGGCGCAGACGCTGGCCCGGGCGGGCATCGACGCCGGGGTGCTGCGGCACCCCGCCGGCTTCGGCGTGGTGACGCTGCATCGACCTTCCAACGTTGACCGGCCGGAGACGCTCGGGCCTCTCCTTTCCGTCCTGCGCGAAGTGAGTGAAAAGCTGCCCCTGGTCTTCGCCCTGCATCCGCGCACGCGCGGGAACATCGACCGTTTCGGCCTGGCCGAACGGGTCGCGGGGACGGGCATGGTCATGCTGCCGCCGCAAGGCTATCTGGAGATGCTCGGCCTGATGAGCGGGGCCGCCCTGGTCCTCACCGATTCGGGCGGCATCCAGGAAGAAACGACGGCGCTGGCGGTTCCCTGCATCACGCTGCGGGAGAACACCGAACGGCCGATCACGGTCGAGCAGGGCACCAATACGCTGGTCGGCCGCGACCGCGCGCTGATTCTCGCCGCGGTGGCCGAAATCCTCGCCGGCGGCGGCAAGCGCGGGCGCATTCCCGAATTCTGGGATGGCCGCGCAGCCGAGCGCATCGCCGCCCATCTCGGCGACTGGCTGGTCCGCCGCCATGCGCAGGCCGCAGGAGCTTGCCATGCCTGAGGCGGGCCGTGCCGACGGCCGCATCGTAAATGCACTGACGATCGACGTCGAGGACTACTTCCAGGTCTCGGCCCTGGCACCGCACATCCCCCGCAGCGACTGGGAGCGCATCCCCTGCCGGATCGAGCGCAACATCGAGTGTATCCTGGCCCTGCTCCAGGAAAATGAAGCCAAGGGCACCTTCTTCACGCTGGGCTGGGTGGCCGAGCGCTTCCCCGGCCTGGTGCGGCGCATCGTGCACGAGGGGCACGAACTGGCGAGCCACGGCTATGGCCACGAGCGGGCGACCGACCAGTCGCCGCAGGCCTTTTCCGCGGATATCAAGCTGGCCAAGGCCGTGCTGGAGGATATCGCCGGCACCGAGGTGCGGGGCTACCGGGCGCCGAGTTTCTCGATCGGCCCGAAGAATCCCTGGGCTGCCGAATGCATCGGCACCGCAGGCTACCGCTACAGTTCCAGCATCTACCCCATACACCATGATCACTACGGCGTGCCGGACGCCCCCCGCTTTGCCCATATCGCCCACGCCGGCTCCGAAGGCTTGCTCGAGGTGCCGGTGACCACCGTGCGGCTTTTCAGCCGCAACTGGCCGGCCGGCGGCGGCGGTTATTTCCGCCTGCTGCCCTACAGTGTTTCCCGCTGGTTCCTGCGCCGGGTTAACGAAGTGGATGGCCAGGCCGCGATGTTCTATTTCCATCCCTGGGAACTGGATGCGGAGCAGCCGCGGGTGCCGGGCATCGGCGCCAGGACCCGGTTCCGCCACTACCTCAACCTGAACCGCACGGAAGCCCGCCTGGCCCGCCTGCTCAAGGATTTCCGCTGGGGCCGTGCGGACGACATCTTTCTGGGGCGCGGCCGGTGAAGCACGGCGCCGAGGAGGTGGCGCACTTCACAAAGGCCGGCTGCGTAGTAAGGGAACTGCAGCGCGGCGATGCCGGGCGCTGGGACGCCTATGTTCGCCGCTGCCCGGAGGCGACCTTCTTCCACCGCGCCGGCTGGAAGGAAATCATCGAGGACGTCTTCCGCCATCGCAGCTCCTTCCTCTACGCCGAGCGCGACGGGGAGATCCGCGGCGTGCTGCCCCTGGCCCAGGTGAAGAGCCGCCTGTTCGGCCATTCCCTGGTCTCGCTGCCGTTCTGCGTATACGGCGGCGTGGCCGCTGACGACGAAGAGGCGCGACAGGCCCTGGAGGCGGCGGCGGATGAGCAGGCGCGGCGCCTCGGCGTGGATTTTCTGGAATACCGCAACTGCGCGGCGCGCCACGAAGACTGGCCGCGGCAGGATCTCTACGCGAGGTTCCGCAAGGAAATCCTGCCCGGGGTCGAAGACAACATGCTCGCCATTCCCCGCAAGCAGCGGGCCATGGTGCGCAAGGGGATCAAGGCGGGGCTGGCGGGCGCAATCGATGCGGGCGTCGCCCGCTTCTTCGATCTCTATGCCGACAATGTCCATCGCCATGGCACGCCGGCCCTGCCCAGGCGCTATTTCGAGCGCCTCAAGGCCGTTTTCGGCGACGACTGCGAAGTGCTGACGGTGCTCGATCCCGAGGGGCGGCCGGTGAGCGGCGTGCTGAGCTTCTATTTCCGCGACGAGGTGCTGCCGTACTACGCCGGCGATGTCCCCGCGGCGCGGGACCTGGCGGCGAACGACTTCAAGTACTGGGAACTGATGCGGCGGGCTTGCGGGCGCGGCATCCGTTTCTTCGACTACGGCCGCAGCAAGCGGGGCACCGGCTCCTTCGACTTCAAGATGAACTGGGGCTTCGAACCGCAGCCGCTGCACTACGAATACCGCCTCTACCGGCTGGATGCCGTCCCGCAGAACAACCCCTCCAATCCGAAGTACAGGCTGTTCATCGAAATGTGGCGCCGCATGCCCCGGGCCATGGCCAACCGGCTGGGCCCGCTCATCGTCCGCAACCTGGGTTGAGGGAATGAAAATCGGTACGGATCCTGGCGTGAATGCGGAGATTCGCGGCGAAACGGCGCCGCATGAATCCGCCCGCGAAGCCAGGGCGGTTCCGGTCGCACTGGCGCTGCTTGCAATTTGCTGGATCCTTCTGTGGTTCTGGGACACCAGCGCCTCGATCGTGGCGATATGGTATCGCTCGGAGACTTTTGCCCACGGATTCCTGATCGTGCCGATCGTCTTCTACCTCGTCTGGTACAACCGCAGCCATCTCGGCGAGGTGCCGATCCAGCCCTTCCTGCCGGGCGCGGCATTGCTGGCACTGGCCGGTTCCGGCTGGCTTGTCGCGCAGCTTGCAAGCGTTCTCGGCGGAGCCCAGTTCATGATGGTGGCGATGATCCCGCTCGCCATATTGACCATGCTCGGCACCAGGATGGTCCGGGCGCTCGCCTTTCCATTGGCCTTTCTTTTCTTCGCGGTGCCGTTCGGCGAGTTCCTGCTGCCGACATTGATGGACTGGACGGCGGATTTCGCCGTGGCGGCCCTCAGGCTGAGCACGATCCCGGTGTACCGCGAAGGCCGGAACTTCGTCATTCCAAGCGGCAGCTGGTCGGTGGTGGAAGCCTGCAGCGGCATACGCTACCTCATTGCCTCGATGGTGGTCGGCGCCTTGTACGCCTACCTCACCTATCGCTCGCTGCGTTACCGGCTGATTTTCATTGCCGCCTCGATTGTCGTCCCCCTGATTGCGAATGGACTTCGCGCCTATATGATCGTGATGATCGGGCACTTGAGCGGGAACCGCCTGGCCGTCGGCGTCGACCACATCATTTACGGGTGGGTTTTCTTCGGCGTGGTGATGGCGCTCCTGTTCTGGGTCGGGTCGTTCTGGCGGGAGGATATCAAGCCGCCGGCCGAGGCAAAAAAGAGAACGGATCATGAGTGGAAGCCCGCTTCGACGCCGCAACTGGTGATGGCGGTTTTGCTGGTGGTCGTGATCTCCTCGATATGGAAGCCGGTGCTGTCCGCGATCGATGCGCGGAACTCGAGTACGTCGGTGCGCATCCCCCCGGTCGTGCCCGAGAACGGATGGGTTGCTTCCGAGGGCACCGTGGCCCGATGGAAACCCGATTTCTCGAATCCGGGCGCCGAGCTAGCGCAGACCTTCACGAAAAACGGGGAACATGTCGGCCTGTACATCGCCTTCTATCGCAATCAGAAGCAGGATGGCGAGCTGGTGAACTCGATGAACCAGCTGGTGCGCACGACGAACAAGGACTGGGTCATGACGGCCTCGGGAAGCATGGAGTCCGATGTCGGCAGGCAGCGCATAAGCATTCGCACCGCCGAAATGCGTTCCGCGCGCGAGCAGATCGTTGCCGCGGACTGGTACTGGGTCGACGGGCGGATTACCTCGAGCGACTACGCCGCCAAGGCCTATCTTGGGCTGGCGAAGCTTTCCGGCCACGGCGACGATTCGGCGCTGATTGCCGTCTTCACGCCCAAACCCGAGTCCGGCGAGTCCGGCAACGAGGTGCTCGGCCGGTTTGCCGCCGACATGGGGGAGTCGATTCATCGCGCGCTGGCCGAGGCGGATCGCCAATGACTGCGCGCGACGCCGGAAACCGGGAGGCAAGCCGGCGGCCGCTGATTGCCCATGTGGTCTACAGCTTTTCGGTGGGCGGACTCGAGAATGGCGTGGTCAATCTCATCAACCGCATGCCGGAAGAGGCGTATCGCCACGCAATCGTTTCGCTGACCGATGCCTCCCCGGAATTCAGTGCGCGCATCGCGCGGCAGGATGTCGGAATGCACGTCCTGAAAAAGCCCGCGGGGCACGCCCTGAAGATTTATCCCCGGCT
>PNJM01000195.1 GCA_013821865.1 Rhodocyclaceae bacterium | reverse complement strand
GGGCCTAAGACAGTATTTACCGGAAACTTGATCCGCCCATGCCGCCCCTCCTCATCCAGCCCGGCATCCTGCTCGGCGCGCTGCTGGCGGCCCTGTATTCGGCAACAGACATCTCCGATGCGCTGGCAATCGAGAATTCACCCTTCCTCATCGCCGTCATCCAGGGCGTGATCGCCTTTCTCGCCGCCACATTGCTCAGCCAGCCGCCGTGGTGGCGGGCGATCCATCTCATATTCCTGCCGCTGGTGGCCGGCGCACTGCAACTCGATCTGCCGCCGTGGCTGTACCTCGCAGCCTTCGGCCTGCTGGTGTCGGTGTACTGGCGTACTTTCCGCGGCGACGTGCCCCTGTATCTCTCGAACCAGGCCACGGCCGAGGCCGCGCGGGCGCTGCTGCCCAAGCGCGGAGGCGTCAGGGCAATCGATCTCGGCGCAGGCACCGGCGGACTGCTGCGGCATCTGGCCAGCGGCCGTCCGGATGGGCTGTTCACCGGGATAGAGCATGCGCCCCTGCCTTTCCTGCTGGCCAGACTTGCCGCGAGCGACCTGTCAAACTGCACCGTCATGCGCGGCGACTTCTGGCATCACCCGCTCGGTCCATATGACATGGTGTATGCCTTCCTCTCGCCGCTGCCCATGCCGCGCCTGTGGGAAAAAGCCAAGGCGGAGATGCGGCCAGGCTCACTGCTCGTCAGCAACAGCTTCCCGGTGCCGGATGTCGAGCCGCAGCGCGTGATCGAGATCGCCGACCGGCGCGGCACGCGGCTCTACTGCTATTCGATGTGACGGGCATGCCGGAGCCACGCCTGCGACCGCGGGAAGCCCCTGTGGGGCGCCGGGATGCCTCCATGCGGATTTGCGGGAAAAGCCGGCAATTTCCCCTGCAATTCGCCATATTGAAATGGCGGAGCGGCGGGAATAATGGTGGCATCCAGGGGAGGCACCATGGCTGAAATCGTCTGCATCATCGGCAACAAGGGGGGCACCGGCAAGACCACCCTCTCGCACATGCTCTGCCAGGGCATGGGGCTGCTCGGCCAGCGCTCGGTGTGCGTGCTGACCGACACCCATCGCGAGCCACTCGACCCGGAAGGCCGCCGCTACCTCGTCGCCGACGCGCGCACGCGGGAAGCGCTGGGCAAGGTGGTGGACAAGATCCGCACGCTGAAGGGCTGGCTCGGCGTCATCGACGGCGGCGGCAACCGCAGCGAGATGGACCGCAAGCTCTACGGCCTGGCCAGCCTCGTGCTGCTGCCCTTCCGCGATTCGCACGAGGACATCCGCACCCTCATCAAGGATCTGGAAGCTTTCCCGCGCGCCTGGGCCATCCCTTCGCAATGGCCGACCAACCCGTGGCAACAGGAAACGGCGGAAAAAACCATCCGCGAACAGCTCGGCGGCTTTTCGGACCGCATTCTCCAGCCTGCTCCGGCGCTCTCGGCGAGCAAGCTGCTGCTGCAAAGGAACATCCCCGCCAAGCTGCCGACGCCCCTGGCCAATGCCTGCCGGGCGCTGGCCCGTCAAGTGCTCGATCTGATGGAAGTCCCCTGCGAGGAGCCGATCGAGGAGGTGGAGGAGGAAACATCCGCCGGGACCCTCCATCCCGCCGACGCGCCCGAAGTGCCGCTCGGCGTCGAGATGCCGAGCCCGACCCGGCACTAGGGCGAGTTTAAAGTCGCAAGCTTAAAGTTGAACATTGGCGGTCGGGCGCGGCAAAGCCGTGCCAACTTCAAACTTTGCAACATTAAACGCCGCCCTCGCCAACCATTCCACTTGCATCCCCCGCGCCGTCGGGCGGACAATCGCGCTTTCAGTCCATGCTCGGATGACCGCTTGAAATCCTGGGGGATCAGGGAGCGCGTGCTGTTCGTGGCGCTCATGCCGGCCGCGGCGATCGCGCTGGCGCTGGCCGTCTATTTCCTCGCCCTGCGCTACGCCGACGCCGAGGCGGCCCTCGCCAACCGCGGCAGCGCGCTGACGCGGCAGTTTGCGCCCGCAGCCGAATACGGCGCCTTCTCGGGAAACCGCGACGAGCTGAACCGCCTGGCCGAGGCGCTGGCGCGCGAGCCCGACGTCACCGCCGTGGTCGTCCACGACCGTGCCGGCGCCATCCTGGCCCAGGCCGGAATCCCTCGCCTGATGAAGAACCCGACGCTCCTGCCCGATGGCTGGTCCGGCCGCACCGAGGATGGCGAAACCCTGTACTTCCACGCCAAGATCACGCGCCCCCTCCTCGCAACCGATGATCCGGTCGCTTTGCCCGTCAAGCCGCAGACTGCCGGCCCTCTTGGGAGCGTGACACTGGAACTGTCGCGCGCCAGCTTGATGACGCGCAAGCAGGAGATGATGGGCGTCACGCTGATCGTCGCCTTCACCATGCTGGCGCTGGGTGCGCTGCTGGCGCGGCGACTGGCGCGTGACGTGACCGAGCCGATCGTCGCCTTGCAGGATGCGGTGGAGCGCATCCGCAGCGGCCATCTCGAAACCCGGGTCGCGCCGCATCCGGGGCGAACGCTGCATAACCTGGAAGAAGGCGTCAACGAAATGGTCGCCTCGATGCAGGCGGGACGCGACCGGCTGGAGAACCGGGTTGCGGCAGCCACGGCAGAGCTGCAAAACAAGAAGGAGGAGGCCGAGCGCGCCAGCATCGCCAAATCGCGCTTCCTTGCCGCGGCCAGCCACGACCTGCGCCAGCCGCTGCACGCATTGGCCCTGTTCGCCGCCGACCTGGAGCACGAGGCAGGCACCGATGCGCAACGCAGGCTGGCCGGCCAGATCAACACGGCCGTCGGCTCCCTGAGCGAGCTGTTCGATGCGCTGCTCGACATCTCCCGCCTGGACATCGGCGCACTTGTGCCCAACTGCATGCCGGTGGCGCTCGACCCCCTGCTCCAGCGCGTCGCCGCAGCGCACAGCCACAGCGCCCGCGCCAAGGGGCTGACCCTGCGCTGCGCACCGACCTGCGCCTGGACGATGAGCGATCCGCGCCTGCTCGAACGCATAGTCGGCAACCTCGTCTCGAATGCCGTCCGCTACACCTATCGCGGCGGCATCGTGGTCGGCGTGCGGCACAGCGGAGACAACCTGCGCATCGAGGTATGGGATTCGGGAATCGGCATCGCGCAGGATCACCAGCAGCTGATTTTCCAGGAGTTCTTCCAGGTGGCGAATCCCGAGCGCGACCCGGGCAAGGGCCTCGGGCTCGGTCTCGCCCTGGTCGATCGCCTGGCCAGGATGCTGGGGCACCCCCTCCACTTGCGGTCGCAACCCGGCCGCGGCTCGGTGTTCGGCATCACCCTGCCGCGCTCGGAGCCGCTTGCCACGCCGGCGATCACCGAGAGCAAGGCCCTCGGCGGCTTCGAGGCCCGTGTGCTGGTTTTCGGCACCTCTACGGCGACTTGCGGCAGCCTCTGCCGCTTGCTCGCCTCCTGGGGTTGCGACGTGACCTGCACCCAAACCGGGGCGCAGGCGGCGGTGCAACTTGCCGCGCCACCCGATCTCGTCATCTGCGAGGACGACCGTTGCCGCGAAGCCGTTTCATTCGCCAAGGCAATGGCGGATTCAGGCGAGGCACCCGCCCTGATCATGATCGGCGATACCCCGCCGGATGTCGAAGCGGAAGCGGCAAGCCTGAACGCGATACGACTGGCCAAGCCGATGCGGCCGGCCAAATTGCGCGCCCTGATGCGGCACCTGCTGGAGGAGGCGCGCGCGTCGTCGGGGATTACAGCCTGAGGCGGTGGCGGCTCACCGCAACCAGGGCCTGGGCCCGGCTGGAAACGTTGAGCGCCTTGAAGATTTTCGAGACGTGGATCTTGACCGTGCCTTCGGTCAGGCCGAGCAGGTCGCCGATCTCGCGGTTGGTTTTTCCCTGCATGAGCAGTTCCATGACCCGCAACTGGGCCGCCGTCAGCCCGAAGCGGTCGGCCAGAGTGCGGCTCTTGCCGCCGTCCTCGCGCCGTCCCGAGGCAATTTTCTCCCGCAGGTGCGGCGGCAGGAACACCTCGCCCTCCAGCACGCGCCGCAGGGCGTCGAGCAGGATTTCGCTGGAATTCGATTTCGGCACGAAGCCCGATGCGCCCTGGCGTAGGGCGCGCCCGACCGTTTCCGCATCGTCGAGCGCCGAAATGACCACCACCGGCACCGCCGGGAAGCGCTTGCGCATCACCGACAGGAGGGACAGTCCATTCATGCCCGGCAGCATGAGGTCGAGCAGGGCCAGGTCGAATTCCTCCTCGACATCGAGCAACCGCATCGCCTCCTCCGCGTCCTGCGCCCCGAACAGCACAACCTCCGGGCCGAGCTTGCGCAGGGTCTGCAGCAACCCCTCCCGCACCAATGCATGGTCTTCGACGACGAGCAGTCTGGTCACCTGGGCCCCCTTTGCCTTGCACGCCCTCCCTGGGCGGCTGGATAATCATACGGAATGCTATGATGCACGCCAAATTGCCGCCCGGAAACCGTTTTCAAGCGCCCTGCCCAGAAACCGGGCACACCATTGCCGATGCATGACTCTAGCATGAAACGCCTGCTTTTCTCCTGTCTCGGCCTCGCCACAGCCGCCTCCCTGGCGCTGGCGCCGTTGCCCCTGCGCGCGGAGCATCGCGCCGGACTCGCCGGCGAAGCGAGCGAACACGATTTCCTGGCCGAACTTCCCGTCGTGCTGTCGGCCTCGCGCCTGACGCAGCCCCTTGCCGACGCCCCCGGCGCGGTGACGGTGATCGACCGCGACATGATCAAGGCCTCGGGCGCGCGCGAGATCGCCGATCTCTTCCGCCTCGTTCCCGGCTTCCAGGTCAGCTACGCCAACGGCGCCAACCCGGTGGTCGCTTATCACGGCCAGTCCGGCCAGGTCAACCAACGCATGCAAGTGCTGGTGGATGGGCGATCCGCCTATTCGCCCTACTATCTTGGCGGCGTCAACTGGAACATGTTGTCGCCGGACCTGGAGGACATTGAGCGCATCGA
>PNJM01000194.1 GCA_013821865.1 Rhodocyclaceae bacterium | reverse complement strand
CGCGGCAGGGTCCACCAGACGATGAACAGCAGCAGGAAAAGCGCAACGCCGGCTTCGAGGATAAAGATCCACATCCGTTTTCAATAGGAGAAAGAGGGCTCTATACTGGCGCCCTCGAAGCAACGCACTTTAGCGAAATTCATGCGACTCCGCCAACTGCTGCCCATTTCATTCTTGCTGCTCCTGCTCGCCGGCTGCGCCACTCAGCCGATCCCGCCCGGCACGGCGGCCGCCTGTCCCGCGCCCTGCCCGGCCTGTCCCGTCTGCCCGGGGGCGCCGCCCGCGCAGCCGCCGGCGAAGCCCTTCGAGGAAGCACGCTGGGAGGACGTGAAGGGGTGGGGCGGAGACAATCTCGCCGAGGCGTTCGGTGCCCTCCTCGAATCCTGCAAGGGACTGGCGAAACTGCCGGCGTGGCGCGCGGTGTGCGAGGATGCCCGCGCCCTGGGCGGTGCGGAGAACGGCGCGCTGCGCGGCTTCTTCGAGTCCCGCTTCACGCCGTGGGCCGCGGTCAATCCGGACGGCAGCCGCGAAGGCCTCGTCACCGGGTATTACGAGCCGCTGCTCAGGGGCGGCCGCGAACGCAGGAAACCCTATCTGCACCCGATCTACGGCGTGCCGGACGACCTGCTGGTGGTCGATCTCGGGGATCTCTATCCGGAGCTGAAGAGTTTCCGCCTGCGCGGGCGGCTCGACGGCCGCAAGGTGGTGCCCTACTGGTCGCGGGCGGAACTGACGCGGCAGGAAGGCCAGTTGGCGGGCAAGGCCTTCCTCTGGATCGACGATCCGATCGAGCTGTTCTTCATGCAGGTGCAGGGCTCGGGACGCGTCGAACTGCCCGACGGCAGCCGCGTGCGCGTGGGCTACGCCGAGCAGAACGGGCATCCCTACCAGTCGATCGGGCGCTGGCTGGTCGAGCGCGGCGAACTCAAGCTGGAGCAGACCTCGATGCAGGGCATCAAGACCTGGGCCAAGGCGAATCCGAAACGACTGAACGAACTGCTCAATGCCAACCCGAGCTTCGTTTTCTTCCGTGAGCTGCCGGACAACGGCAGCGGTCCGCCTGGCGCGCTCGGTGTGCCTCTGACCGCCGCGCGCAGCATCGCGGTGGACCCGCGTTCCATCCCGCTCGGGGCGCCGGTATTCCTCTCCACCACCTGGCCCAACAGCGAAAAGCCCATGCAGCGCCTGGTCATGGCGCAGGACACCGGCGGTGCCATCAAGGGCGTCGTGCGCGCCGATTTCTTCTGGGGCTTCGGGGCGGAAGCGGGAGCGCAGGCCGGACGCATGCGCCAGAAAGGGGAGATGTGGGTGCTGATGCCCAACGGCCTTGCCCCTAAATAGTGCCATGTGGCATCCGGAGCGCACCGCATTGGTGCCTGCGGAATGCAAGGCAATCCCCGCACGGCGCTAACCGACTGATTCGCCGTCCCGTTCCGGTCTGGAACGAATATTGCAATCGGCATCCCCAATTCAGTGCAATCGGAGCGCCCATGGACCCCCTCAAGACGACCCCCAGTGATGTGCTGTTCGTGCTGCTCGGCGCCATCATGGTGCTGGCCATGCACGCCGGCTTCGCCTTCCTTGAACTCGGCACGGTGCGGAAAAAGAACCAGGTGAATGCGCTGGTGAAGATCATGGTCGACTTCGCCATGTCGACGCTGGCCTACTTCTTTATCGGTTACAGCATCGCCTACGGCGTGAATTTCTTCGCCGGCGCCGAGACCCTGGCGCAGAAGAGCGGCTACGACCTGGTGAAATTCTTCTTCCTGCTCACCTTTGCCGCGGCGATCCCGGCCATCGTCTCCGGCGGCATCGCCGAGCGCGCCCGCTTCAACCCGCAGCTCGCCGCCACATTCCTGCTCGTCGGCTTCGTCTATCCCTTCTTCGAGGGCATAGCCTGGAACCAGGCTTACGGCATCCAGGCCTGGCTGAAGGCGAGCTTCGGCGAGGAGTTTCACGACTTCGCCGGCTCGGTGGTAGTGCATGCCGTCGGCGGCTGGATCGGGCTCATCGCCGTGCTGCTGCTCGGCGCGCGGCGCGGGCGCTACAACAAGGACGGCGGCATCTCCGCGCATCCGCCCTCATCCATTCCCTTCCTCGCGCTGGGCGCCTGGGTGCTGACGGTGGGCTGGTTCGGCTTCAACGTCATGAGCGCGCAGACGCTGGAAAAGATGAGCGGCCTCGTCGCGCTCAACTCGCTCATGGCCATGGTCGGCGGCATCCTCGCCGCGCTCGCGGCCGGCAGGAACGACCCGGGCTTCGTGCACAACGGTCCGCTGGCGGGACTGGTCGCCGTCTGCGCCGGCTCGGACATCATGCATCCCATCGGCGCGCTGGCGACGGGCGCGGTGGCCGGCGCGCTGTTCGTCTATCTATTCACGCTGACGCAGAACCGCTGGAAGATCGACGACGTGCTCGGCGTGTGGCCGCTGCACGGCCTGTGCGGCGCCTGGGGCGGCATCGCGGCGGGCCTCTTCGGCACGAAGGCGCTGGGCGGCCTCGGCGGCGTGAGCCTCATGTCGCAGGCCATCGGCACCGGCCTGGGCATCGTCATTGCGGTGAGCGGCAGCTTCATCGTCTATGGCCTGCTCAAGCAATTCATCGGTTTGCGCCTCGACGCCGAGGAGGAATACAACGGCGCCGACTTGTCGATTCACAATATCACCGCCACGGCGGAGCGCGAAACCTTGTGGTGAGCGCGACCTGATCGGAACCCAGCTGGCCAGCGTCTTCGGCGACGCTTCAAAACGAGTTGTAGCCTGGCCGAACTCGTTCCCCAAACCTCAAGGAGAGAAAACGACGAAAAGCGAAGGCTTATCCACACCGGCATAGCTACACCGGCATAGCTATACTACGCGCACAAACCGTTGGCCAGTTCTGGAAATCAACAAGGAGGCGGTCTTGGTCGCATTATCGTCAGCCGGTCTTCGTGCTCGCCTGTTTTTCCTTGTTGCGCTTTCGCTCTTGCCGGCGCTTGCCCTGATTGTCTATTCAAGTCTTTTGGTGCGGGAGGCCTCCCTCCTCGACGCAAAGAGCCAGACCCTGGCGTTCGTGCGGCGAATCGCGACAGAAAACGACGACCTCATCGCGCACAGCCGCGAGCTTCTTGCCGGTTTGTCCCGCCTTCCGGCTGTCCAGGAATCTGCCTCCCCAGCCGAATGCGGGCATTTGCTCGCCGGGATGAAGAAAACCGGTTCTCGCTTTGCCAATCTCGGCGTGGCCGATCTGGGCGGAAAAGTCGTCTGCAGTGCGATTCCTTTCGAGGGCGACGTGAATATCGCTGATCGGGCCTACTTTCAGCGAGCCCTCGCCAGCCGAAGCTTCGCCGTCGGGAATTACCAGATTGGCCGAATCACCGGCAAGCCGGCGATCAACTTCGCATATCCGATTTTCAACGGGGAACGAATGCTTCGCATCGTTTTCGCAGCCGCTGATCTTTCCTGGCTGGAACGCATGGTGGGCAATTCGAGCCTGCCGGCGGACTCGGCACTGGCAGTCGTCGACAACGAGGGTTCGGTGCTTGCGGTTTTCCCCCGCGAGGGAGGCCTGGTCGGCAAATCCTGGCCGCCGTTCCCGAAAGTCCACGCCTCTGTCAGCACCAATAAGGAAGGCGTCGTTGAGGCGATCGACCCGGATGGGAAGGCGCGGCTCTACGCATTCGCCCGCCTCGTCGGAGGGTCTTCAGAGGATATCTATCTCATCTACGGTTTGCCGAAGGCGACGATTTACGGACCGGCGGTTCGGCAGTTCTGGGTCGGCTTGGCTGGCCTCGGGATTGCCGCCCTGCTGGTCTTCGCCATCGTTTGGCTGGTGGGCGAGCTGTTGGTTCTCAAGAGCGTGAAGATACTTGCTGCCGCCGCACGGCGGCTAGGGCAGGGGGAGTTGAAGGCACGTACCGGCCTGAGTCATGCAGGTGGCGAACTGGGCCTGCTCGCGCGTTCATTCGACAACATGGCCGAGGCGATCGAAGCCAAGGAAAAGCAGCTAGTACAGGCCAACCGCGCCTTGCGCGTATTGTCAGCCGGGAATCGAACCCTGCTGCGCGGAACCGATGAAAGAACGCTGCTCGACGAGATGTGCCAGGCGATCGTGGGGACCGGTGGCTACCGCCTGGCCTGGGTGGGGTACGTGGGCGACGACGAGGCTAAGCTGGTTCGCCCCGTAGCCCACGCCGGAACCGACGAGGGTTATCTCGGCGGCGCGGACATCACATGGGCCGACAAGGAGCGCGGCTGTGGTCCGGCCGGGACGGCGGTTCGCGAGGGCAGGCCTGCAGTGGCGCGCCACATCCTGACTGATCCCGCATTCCGGCCGTGGCGGGAAGAAGCGGTCAAGCGCGGTTTCGCGTCCGTCATCGCGCTGCCTGTGCGGAGAAGAAGCCAGATGCTGGGCGTACTCGGCATCTTTGCCGCGGAGCCCGACGCGTTCAATGCCGAGGAAGCCAAGCTGCTGGAGGAGCTGGCCGACGACCTCGGGTACGGCATCGCAAACCGGCGCGATGCGGAAGCGCGCGAGCGCATCGAGCGGGAACTGGAGCATCAGTACAGCCATGATGCGCTCACCGGTCTCGCCAACCGCAGCCTGTTTGAGGATCGCGTGCGCCACGCCATGTTGCACGCCGTCCGCACGGGCCGTCTGGTCGCGGTGCTGCTGATGGGCATGGACCGATTCAAGATCATCAACGAGAGCCTTGGCCACAGCGTCGGCGATGCCCTGCTGAAGCATGTTGGGCCGCGCCTTGCAGCCTGCCTGCGTGAAGATGACACGGTCGCGCGGTTCTCTGGCGACGAGTTCGCCGTGGCGCTGATCGACGTGGCGAAAGCGGAGGATGTGGCCCCCCTCGCCGGCAAGCTCCTGGCGGCGGCCATGCAGCCACTGGCCTTGGCCGAGCGCGAAATCTACACCAGCGCCAGCATGGGCATCAGCCTCTTTCCCAAGGACGGGGAGAGCATGGAGAGATTGCTGCAGAATGCCGATGCC